>NZ_DAINNK010000004.1:0-146924 GCF_036735925.1 Povalibacter sp. | reverse complement strand
AACCGGCGGATCACCTTGTTGCTGGTGAGATGAATCCAGGTGTGGCACGCGCGCAGGGAAACGAATCCCCAGGCGCAGGCCAGCAGCAACAGCGTCGTCAGCTTCGTGATCGCCAGAAATCCGCACAGCACATAGAACAGCACGGGCACTTCGAACAGGTTGCGGAAGTGATCGGCGGACTGTGTGTTCTCCAGTTTCTCGGCCATTTGCTTCGACGTTGCGACCTGCTGCGGATGGATGCGTCGTGTGCGAAGTTCGCCCAAACGATCTGATCCGAGGCGCAGCCAGACGAAGCCCGTCAGGAAGGCGAGGACGGTAGGCGGCAGCAGGATGGCGTGGTCGAATGGCATGGGACATCCGTCAGGTATTTCTTGCCGTCAGCGGCGGTCATTTTCAGTTGGTGAGTGTCGCTCACCAACTGACTTCGTTCGGCGGTCAGCCACTTCCAGTAGTTGCGTGCTTTGATGTAGTCGGGTCGGTCAGAACAGCAATGATGTCCACCACCGAGAACCACCATTTCTCTGCGGCCTCATCCCACTCGGTGCGAACCTGCTGGCTTTCGAACAACTTGAGCCTGCCTTTCACCTCGATTCCTGCCATACGTCCTCCAGGTACGTCACGATGGCCTCAACCTCCACAAGAGGCCGGCTGAAGCCGGCCCCACAGCACAGCACAGAAAAGAATCGATCATCTTGTTCTCTTTTATGCGGTCTTTCGCGGCTGCTGTTCTTCTTATACGACCTTCACCGGAATCTTCCCGATCCGCTTCTGCCATTCCGCCGGCCCCGTCTCATGTACCGATGTGCCCTTCGCATCGACGGCTACCGTGACCGGCATGTCCTTCACGTCGAATTCGTAGATCGCTTCCATGCCGAGATCCGCGAAGGCGACGACGCGGCTCGACTTGATCGCCTTCGAAACGAGATAGGCGGCGCCGCCGACGGCCATGAGGTACGCGCGCTGGTATTTCTTGATGACCTTGATCGCTTCCGGACCGCGTTCGGACTTGCCGATCATGGCGATCAGGCCGGTCTTGCCGAGCATCAGTTCGGTGAACTTGTCCATGCGCGTCGCGGTCGTCGGGCCTGCAGGGCCGACCGCTTCGTCTTTCACCGGATCGACTGGACCCACGTAGTAGATGACGCGATTGGTGAAATCGAGGCCGGCGGGCAGCGGCTGGCCGCTGTCGATCAGCGTCTGCAGCCGCTTGTGGGCGGCATCGCGGCCGGTGAGCATCTTGCCGTTCAGCAGCAGGCGTTGGCCGGGTGTCCAGGCGGCGACTTCTTCCGGCGTCAGCGTGTCGAGATTGACGCGCGTCGCATCCGCCGATGCCTGGAACGTGAGCTTCGGCCACAGATCCAGATCGGGCGGATCGAGTTTCACCGGACCGGAACCGTCGAGGACGAAGTGCGCGTGGCGGGTCGCGGCGCAGTTGGGAATGACGGCGACGGGCAGCGAGGCGGCGTGTGTCGGATACGTCTTGATCTTGACGTCGAGTACGGTCGTGAGACCGCCGAGGCCCTGCGCGCCGATGCCGAGCGCGTTGACCTTGTCCATGATTTCCAGGCGCAGCGCTTCGAGCTTGTTCTGCGGGCCGCGTTCGCGAATCTCGTGGATGTCGATCGTCTCGAACAAGGACTCCTTCGCGAGCACCATGGCCTTCTCTGCAGTCCCGCCGATGCCGATGCCGAGCATGCCCGGCGGACACCAGCCGGCACCCATCGTCGGCACCGTTTTCAAAAGCCAGTCGACGATGGAGTCGGAGGGATTCAGCATCGTGAGCTTCGATTTGTTCTCTGACCCGCCGCCCTTGGCCGCGAGTGCGATCTCGACTTCACTGCCCGGCACGACTTCCATGTGGATGACGGCCGGCGTGTTGTCCTTCGTGTTCTTGCGCTCGAAATAGGGATCGTTGACGATCGACGCGCGCAGCATGTTGTCGGGATGGTTGTAGGCGCGGCGCACGCCTTCGTTGATCATGTCGGTGAGACTCATCGTCGCGTCCCATTGCACGTTCATGCCGACTTTCACAAAGATCGTGACGATGCCCGTGTCCTGGCAGATGGGGCGATGGCCTTCGGCACACATGCGCGAATTGACCAGAATCTGTTTGATCGCATCCTTCGCCGCGGGGCTTTCTTCCCGTTCGTACGCCGCCGCCATTGCGCGGATGAAATCCGGCGAGTGGTAGTAAGAAATGTACTGCAGGGCATCGGCGACGCTCTGGATCACATCGTTCTGGCGAATCACGCCGCTGGAATCTCGGGTCGGTGCTGGCTTGGCGGACATGGGCTGGGCACGGGAAATTGCGGGGCCGGCAATCTAACATCGGTGCCGGGAGGGTGGAAGAATGATGCAAATGCCTGCGGTTCTGCTGCAGGATCGCCCGATACGCAACGAAGAGGAGTCCCGATGATCGACCCCAGGCCCGTCGTGCTCGAACGATCCGGCATCCGGCTGGAACCGCTGACCGAAGAACATCTGCCGGGCATCGAACAGACGGCGGCCGACGGCGAGCTGTGGAAACTGTGGTTCACGGGCGTGCCAGGGCCGGGCGAGGTGCAACGCTGGTACGACCTTGCCATGACGGGCCTGCGCGACGGCACGCGACTGCCGTGGATCGTGCGCGAGCTGAGCACCGGCCGGATCGTCGGCAGCACCAGCTATCACGACATCGTGCCGGCGGTCGACCGGGTCGAGATCGGTTACACGTTCTATGCGCAGAGCCGGCAGCGCACCTCAGTCAACACGACGTGCAAGCTCTTGCTGCTGTCGCATGCGTTCGACACGCTTGGCTGCAAGGTCGTGGGATTGCGCACCGACAATTTCAATTTCCGTTCGCAGCGCGCCATCGAAGCGCTGGGTGCAAAGAAGGATGGCGTGATCCGCCATCATCAGTCGCGCAAGGACGGTTCGGTGCGCGACACGGTGATGTACAGCATTCTCGCGAGCGAATGGCCGGATGTGAAAAGGCATCTGGAATTGCGGCTGGCCAGACACCGACAGTGAAGCGGTGAGCGGGCGGAATCGCCGCTCACCGCTGCCTGTTATTGCTTCTTGCCGGTGAACTTGCCTTCGCCCATGCCGCCGAAGTCGACGGTGCCGCTCATGGTGTCGCCGTCGACCGTGCCCGTGTATTTCACGTCGAGGCCGGTGCCCTGCATTTCGAGCGTGTAGTTCAGCTCGAGCGCATTGCCCTTGAGCGTGCCCTTGACCGGCGTTTCGCCGCGCTGACCCTTGAGCGTGCCGGTCAGTTCTTCGCCGGACTGGGTCAGTGTCAGGGTCGATTCGCGTACGCCGCGCGGGCTTTCCACGCTCAGCGCCCACGTGCCGGCGATGTCGGCGGCATAGACGCTGGCCGCGGCGATGAGACTGGCTACCGATGCCAGCAAGGTCTTGTGCATGGTCTTCATGTCGTCCCCTGGATGTGAGTGATCGAAACCGGTGGGATTGCCCACGCTGCGCAGTGTGCCCGCGCCGCTGCAGGCGGCGACGGGCTTTGCGATTCTTTTTTTCCGCGGGCTATTTGATCGCCCGCTGTCGGGCGCGGCCGAGAAAGGCCTGTTCGTCCGGCGGCAGGCCGCTGCGTTGGGCCTCCCACAGCGTTTCGGCGAGACATTCGATCAGCTCGTGCTCGGCGTCGTGCGCATTGCCGGTTTTGCGCACGAGCGCATCGAAGGCCTGTCGCACGCCCGTGGGGCGGTCGGTGGCGAGCTGATCGCGCACGGCCAGGTGCAGTCCCATGTGCAGGAACGGATTCGATTGGCCGCCTTCGGGCGAGTAGTCGCGATCGAGCACGCTGTCGGGATCTTCGAGCGCGCGCTGGTACTCAGGATGCAGCTCGATGACGTCGGCGATCTGCATTTCCAGCGGCTGCATCGGCAGTCGCTCGCGTCGCTTGCGCCAGGCCTCGAGATAGGCAGCGCGGAGCTGGTCGCGGGATTGGGTATCGAAGAAGGGCATGGCGGGAGTTTACTGCTGCTTTCTTCTGTAGGTCAGGCTTCAGCCTGACAGTTCTCAGGCCGGCTGAAGCCGGCCCCACAGCAAGAACATTCAGCGGCTTCCCGATCGTCTGCTCTGCTTTCGTCCAAGTTGCGCAATCTTGCGCCGGATGGATTGCTTCTTTGCCGCCGCCGTTTGCGGCACCTCCTTCTTCGTCTTCTCCTTGAACTCGCACAGATCCGCGATCAGGCATTCCGGGCAGCCGGGCTTGCGCGCGAGGCACACATAGCGGCCGTGCAGGATGAGCCAGTGATGAGCGTCCTGTTTGTACTGCTCAGGCACGACTTTGTTGAGTCTCTCTTCCACGGCCCGCACGTCCTTGCCTTTGGCGATGCCGGTGCGATTCGAGACACGAAAGATGTGGGTGTCGACGGCAATCGTCGGATGACCGAACGCCGTGTTCAGGATCACGTTGGCGGTCTTGCGGCCGACACCTGGCAGTGCTTCCAGTGCTTCGCGCGACTCCGGCACTTCGCCGCCGTGGCGTTCGATCAGCAGGCGGCAGGTTTCGATGACGTTCTTCGCCTTGGTGTTGAACAGGCCGATGGTGCGGATGTACTGCGACAGTCCATCGACACCGAGCGCGAGAATCGCCTGCGGCGTATTCGCATGCCGATAGAGCACCTGCGTTGCCTTGTTGACGCTCTTGTCGGTGGCCTGCGCGGACAGGATGACCGCGACCAGCAGTTCGAACGGCGTGCGGTATTCCAGTTCGGTCGTGGGATGCGGTCGCGCCTGTTTCAGACGTTCGAAGATTTCAGCGATCTTGACTGCATTCATGGGCTGGGTTCATGCCGGTGTCGTAGCCAGTTGCGTGCCGCCAGCAGCACACCGAAGGCGATGAAGGCGCCTGGCGGCAGCATCGCCAGCAGGAAGCCCATGTCTGCGGGGAAGAGCTGCAGATCCAGCCCGGCTGCGCGCGGTCCGAGGGCGTCGGCAGCATCGTGGAACAGCGAGCCGCGTCCCACGAGTTCGCGCGCGAGGCCGAGCACGATGAGAATGGCGGCAATGAAGACACCGTAAATCAGCGCCGAGCGCCATGCAGAGATCAAGCCGGTCTGTCGGCTGCGGTCCGCGAGCGCGACGATCGCGAAGTTCACGGACAGCAGCGGCAGGAACACACCGAGCGAACCGCGCAATTCGTGAGCCGCCGCGCTCATCCACAAGCCGAGCAGGCTGACGAGCGCGGCGAGGACGAGCGTCGTCAGCACGTGATGCAATGGTGAAGCGATCGTGCGGGTCAGCCAGCCGGCCGTCGTGCCGATGAAGCAGGCAATGATGGCGGATACGCCGAGCGCGATCGCATTGGTTGCCAGATCGCTGGTGGCGAGTGCCGGACAGAGCGCGATCAGCAACCAGATCGACGATGGGCGGCTGGTGGTGTTCATTTTCCCGCTTCGGTGGCGAACAGCCGGTCGCGCTGCGATCCGTAGTATTCGAGCGCACGCCGCGTCGCCTTGACGATGGCGCGGGGCGTAATGGTCGCGCCGGTGAAGGCATCGAAATCGCCGCCGTCGGGACGCACGCTCCAGCGCTGCTGCGGCGGATCGGCGAGCGACTTGCCGCGGAAGGCATCGAGCCAGTCGGTGCGGCGATTCTCGAACTGGTCGCCGAGACCCGCCGTCTCCGAGTGACGCACGACCTGCACGCCCAGCAGCGTGCCGTCATGCGCAATCGCGACCAGCAGTTCGATCGGGCCGTGGTAACCATCGGGCGCCACGGTCTGGACGATCGCCGCGACCGGCGTGCCGTTCCTGAAGGCGCGATAGATCCACACCGGCTCGGCAATGCCGAGAATGTCGGGCGAGGTGACCTGGATGCGGTCGGCGAGCAGATCGTTGTCATGGCTGTCCGGCGGCACCAGGACATCGAGCCGTTCCAGCAGCCATGCCTGTTCGTTGCGACGCGTTCGTTCGTGCGTCGCGCTTTGCATCATCGCAACGAAGGCCGCCAGCAGTATCGCGACCGCGACCACGATGAGCACCGCGGTGGTCCGCTGCGGACGCCGGCGGGTTTCAGCGTTCGTGTCCATAGATCCTCGGAATGGTATAGCGGTCGATCAGCGGCACCGCGAGGTTCATGAGCAGCACGGCGAAGGCGACGCCATCGGCATGGCTGCCCCAGGTCCGGATGACGTACGTGACCAGTCCGATGCCGGCGCCGTAAACGAGTTTGCCCTGATCGCTGGTCGCGGACGAGGTCGGATCGGTGGCGATGAAGAAGGCGCCGAGCAACGTGGCGCCCGCGGTGAGATGGAACAGCGGGCCGGGATAGGTGCCGGGATCGATGGCGTACATGAATGCCGCCGGCAGCATCAGTCCGGTGAGCATGGCGACGGGGGTGTGCCAGCGGATGATGCGCAGCGCCAGCAGCCACACTCCGCCCGCGGCGATGCCGAAGTTGATCCAGTCCCAGCCGCGGCCGCCGAAGGGGCCGAAGATCGGACTCGCAACCGCTTCTTCGAGCGTGCGGCCCGAGGCCAGCTTGATCGCGCCCAGCGGCGTCGGTGAGGTGATGGCGTCCCAGCGCAGCGCATCGGGCAGATGACCCATGAGGATCGCGTGCAGCGTGTCCATGAATGGGATGTCGATGGTCTGCAAGCCCGCGACGTCCGGCGCCAGCCAGCGCGACAGATGCGTGGGGAAGGAGACCAGCAGCACGGCATAGCCGACCATCGCCGGATTGAACGGATTGGAGCCGAGTCCGCCGTAGAGATGCTTGGCGATGACGATCGCGAACGCGGTGCCGCTGGCGATCAGCCACCAGGGCGCGAGCGGCGGCAGACACAGCGCGATCAGCATGGCCGTGATGATGGCGCTGCCGTCGGTGAGGAAGGGGCGCAGCGGCTGACGGCGCAATCGTAACGCCACCGCTTCGGTGGCGAGCGCCGTCGCGATGCCGAGCGTCATCTGTACGAGGATGCCCGGCCCGAACACCACGACGTGCAGCGCCGTGGCCGGCAGCAGGGCGTAGATCACCAGCCGCATCACGCGGGCTACGCCCTTCGGTGCGACGTGCGGTGCGACGGTGTGCGGTGCGCTTGCCGTCGGGAACTTCATGACTTGCGCCCCGCCAGGTGCCGGCGCTTTTCTTCCAGCCGGGTGCGCTGTTCCTGTTCGATGCGCTGCAGGCGGTCGCCGCGCGCTTCGTAGTGCGCGCGTGCGGTAGTCGCATCACGACGGGCCCGCAGCGTTGCCAGCAGCGCGGGCTTGGCTTCGCGAAAGCGCTGCGTCAGCGGGATCTGGCTCGGACACACGTAGTCGCAGCAGCCGCATTCGATGCAGTCCATCAGGCCGTAGCGCTCGAGGTTCGCGAGGTCGCCGGCTTGTGCATGCCAGTGCAACTGCTGCGGCAGCAGTGTCGCGGGACAGACTTGCGCGCAGTCGCCGCAGCGGATGCAGGGCATCTCGGCGCCGCGCGGCTGCAGATCGGCGGCAGTGGCGGCGATGATGCAGTTCATCGCTTTGACCACGGGCAGCTGATCGCTGGTCAACGCCTGGCCCATCATCGAGCCGCCCATGATCAGCTGCTGCACGTCGGCAACGTAGCCGCCGCAATCGGCGATGAGACTGGCGACAGGCGTGCCGAGGCGCACTTCGAGATTGGCGGGTTCGCTGACGCCGGCGCCGGTGACGGTCACGATGCGACTGATCAGCGGTTCGCCATCGCGAATCCAGCGCGCGGCCGCGGCAGCGGTGCCGACATTCTGGACGACGATACCGATGTCTGCGGGCAGGCCATCGCTGGGAACCTCGCGCCCCGTGATGGCGAGGATCAACTGGCGCTCGCCGCCGGCCGGATAGATGTCGCGCTGAATGCTGATCGCGATGTCGTTGGTTTCCCGCAGCGCCGATCGCAAAGCCGCTTCGGCCTGCGGCACGTCATCCTCGATGGCGATCGTGCACTGCGTTGCGCCGGTGGCGTGTTTGAGGATGCGTGCACCGAACACGACATCGGCAGCGCGCTCGCGCATGAGCATGTCGTCGCAGCTGATCCAGGGTTCGCACTCGGCGCCGTTCAGCAGCAGGTGAATGCCGTCGACATCGGCCGATCGCGCCAGCTTGGCGGCAGTCGGAAACGTCGCGCCGCCGAGGCCGACGATGCCGCCGCGCGCGATGTGTGCGCGCAGGTCGGCGGCGGAGAGCGACGGATAGTCGACGGGGGATTGCGCGTAGCGTGCATCGCGGCCGTCGTTGGCGATCACGATGCTCCTGGCTCCTTCCCCCGCTTGCGGGGGAAGGTTGGGATGGGGGGCTGCGGTGCCGCCGTCGCCCCCTCCCTGGCCCTCCCCCGCAGGCGGGGGAGGGGATGACAGAATCGTTCCCGACACCGGCGAATGCAGCCACGCACTGATGTCGCCCTGCGGCTCGGCGATGGGCTGTCCCAGCAGCACGGCGTCGCCCGGTTGCACGATCGGTCGGGACGGCGCGCCGGCGTGCTGATCGAGCGGCAGGATCAATCGTTCCGGTACGGTCGCGGCGCGCAGCGCAAGCCGCGTCGAGCGCGTCTTGTTCGCGTCGAGCGTCAGGCCGCCCCGGATGCGTGCGCCCATGCGCTATCTCGCCGCCATGAGTGGCGGGAATTGCTGCATGCCTGCCGGCGCAGGACGCATGTCGATGCAGTCGACGGGGCAGGGTGGAATGCACAGTTCGCAGCCGGTGCAGTCGGCAGCGATCACCGTGTGCATGAACTTGGAACCGCCGACGATGGCATCCACTGGACAGGCCTGGATGCACTTCGTGCAGCCGATGCAGGTCGTCTCATCGATGACGGCGACCGCCGGATACACCGGCATGACGCCGTATTGCGGATCGACGGCGCGTCGTTCGCGTCGGAGCAGAGTCGCCAGCGCCGCGGCCGTGGTGTCACCGCCGGGCGGGCACTGATCGATTCCCGCTTCGCCGCGTGCGATGGCGGTTGCATAAGGCAGGCAGCCATCGAACGTGCAGCGCCGGCACTGCGTCTGCGGCAGCAGTTCGTTGATGCGTTCGGCGAGGATGTCTTCGCGCCGCTGCGTCGCGGGAAGCCACAGCAGCACCAGTCCCAGGCAGGCGGCAAAGGCGGCGGTGATCAGCAGCGCTGCGACCATGACGTCAGTCGCGGATGAGCCCGGTCAGTCCCATGAGCGCCAGCGCCATGAGTCCCGTCGTGACCAGGGCGATGGGCGTATCGCGAAACGCCAGCGGAATTCGCGCCGCGGTGACGCGGGCGTGCAGCGCGGTGAATGCGAGCAGCATGACGGCGAAGGCGGTGCCGATGCCGACGCCGGACCACAGTGCCGTCGTGATGTCGGCGAAGTCCGCCGACATCAATGCCGTAGCGAGCACGGCAGGGTTGCCGATCGCCACCAGAACGAATGCCGGACGGACGGGCGTCCAGGGTCCCAGTCGCGGCAGCAACAGTGCCAGCAGCGGCGCGAGGATCATGACGAGAATGACCAGCACGTAGGTCCGCAGATACGCGGTGTCGAACGGCCGCAGGAGCGCGTGTTCGATGAGGTAGCCCGCCGGTGCGATCACCGCAATCAGGATGAACGAGGCGAGCGCCCAGCCGATGCTGTTGGAATGCTCGTCGGTCTCCTCGAACAGCCGCGTGCCCAGCAGCGCCGGCGCGTAATGACTTGCCAGGACGGCACTGAGCAGGATGAGGAGGAGGGCGGACATCATGGTTTGATGCCGATCTCGCTACTTCACCTTCATGCCCGGCGTCGCGCCTGCATCCGGCGACAACAGGAAAATATCCTTGCCGCCCGGTCCCGCGGCGAGAACCATGCCTTCGGACGTGCCGAACTTCATCTTGCGCGGTTTGAGATTCGCCAGGACCAGCGTGAGCCGACCGGCGAGTTGCTCTGGCGTGTAGGCCGAACGGATGCCGGCGAACACGGTGCGTTGCGCGTCGCCGATGTCGACGGTGAGCTTCAGCAGTTTGTCGGCACCATCGACCGTCTCTGCAGCGACGATCTTCGCGATGCGGATGTCGAGCTTCGCAAAGTCGTCGACGGTGATTTCGGCAGCGCTCGCGGCTTGAGGCGTGGGGCCTGGGCCAGAAGCGGGAGCCTCTGCAGTTTTCTTCGCGGCTTCGTTGGCGCTTTCGAAAAGCGCGTCGAGCTGTTTCGGATCGACGCGCGTGATCAGCGGCTTGAACGTGCCGAAGTGATGGCCGGCGGGCAGCAGGCTCGCGGCGTCGCCGCGCTCGAACAGGTTCCAGTCGAGCGGGCCGCTGTTCAGATAGCCTTCCGCCTGTTCGGCCAGCGCCGGCAGGATCGGCTTCAGGAACAGCGTGAGCGCCTTGAACGTCGCCATCGACGACGCACAGATCTCGCCGAGCTTCTTCAGGTTGTCCGGATTGTTCGCCGCATCCTTCGACAGGATCCACGGCTTGTAGACGTCGATCTCGGCATTCACCGCGTCGGCGACTTCCATCGTGAGGCGGATGGCCTTGCCGAACTCACGCTCGTCGAAGGCGGCGCGGATCGCAGCCTGATGTTCGAGGGCTGCGCTGATGCCGCGCGATCCGGCGGGCAGTGGCGGCATGCGGTTGTCGAAGAACTTCGCGATGAACGGCGCCATGCGGCTGGCGATGTTCACGTACTTGCCGACCAGATCCGAGTTCACCCGCGCGATGAAGTCTTCCGGATTGAAGTCGATGTCCTCGACGTTCGCATTGAGCTTGGCAGCGATGTAGTAACGCAGCCATTCCGGATTCATGCCGACGTCGAGATAACGCAGCGGACTGATGCCGGTGCCGCGCGACTTGGACATCTTCGCGCCGGAGACCGTGATGAAGCCGTGCACGTAGACGTTGTCCGGCACTTTCTCGCCGGCGAATTTCAGCATCGCCGGCCACAGCAGGGTGTGGAAGTAGATGATGTCCTTGCCGATGAAATGAATCTGTTCGACGTCCGGCGCGGCGAGGAATTCGTCGAAGCTGCGTTCTTCGCCGTTCGCGCGGGCCTTGCCGCTGTCGAAGTAGTTCTTGAGCGAGGCGAGGTAGCCGATCGGCGCATCGAACCAGACGTAGAAATATTTTCCGGTGGCGCCGGGAATCGGGATGCCGAAGTAGGGCGCATCGCGCGAGATGTCCTTGTCGGTGAGCGCCTGATCGCCTTCGCCTTCCAGCCATTCGTTGGCCTTGTTCCTGACGGCCGGCTGCAGGCGCGGCTTGCCGTTCTGCTCGGCGTTGAGCCACTCGCGCATGAACTGCTTGCAGCGGGGCTCGGAAAGTTTGACGAAGTAATGATCGGAAGTGCGACGCACGGGCGTCGCGCCCGACAGCGTGGAATACGGGTTGATCAGATCGGTCGGCTCGTAAGCCTTGCTGCACACCTCGCAGGTGTCGCCGTACTGATCCTTGGCATGGCAGTTGGGACACTCGCCCTTCACGTAGCGATCCGCCAGGAACATGTTCTTCACGGGATCGAAGAACTGTTCGACGGCCTTGACGTAGACGAGCCCCGCCTCCTGCAGCTCGCGGAAGATCCGCTGGGTCAGCTGCGTGTTTTCGGGCGAATGCGTCGAATGCCAGTTGTCGAAGGCGATGTGGAAGCCTTCGAGATACTTCGGCCGGTCGGCAGCAATGCGCGTGACGAGCTGTTCGGGCGTGATGCCCTCGCTCTCGGCCTTGAGCATGATCGGCGCGCCATGGGCATCATCCGCGCCCATCCAGTGGACCTTGTTGCCGACCATGCGCTGGAACCGCACCCAGATATCGGCCTGGATGTACTCCATGATGTGGCCGATGTGGAACGGGCCATTGGCGTAGGGCAACGCCGTCGTGACGAACAGGTGGCGGGGGCGGGAAGTCATTGGGAAAGCAGGCAAATCCGGGGGAAAGCGGGGGCGGATTATGCCATGGAGGAAGTGACGAAGGTCACGAGGGTCACGGAAGTCACGAAGGTGGGAGAAGCCTCTACCCTCTGACCTTCGTCACTTTCGTGACTTCCGTGACCCTCGTGACTTTCTTCGTCACCCCACCTCTTTCAAATGCTCGAACTTGGCCTTGTTGATGGCCTTCTTGTAGGCCTCCTTGCCCGTGATCATGGCCTTGTCGAGCAGGTCCTGGATCGCCGAGTCCATGACCTTCATGCCGTGGGCGGCGCCGCTCTGCATGGTGTTTTCGAGCTGGTCGAGCTTGCCCTGGCGGATCAGGTTGGCGACGGCTGGCGTGTTCACGAGGATTTCCAGCGCCGCGACGCGCCCCGGCTTGCCGGCGCGCGGAATGAGCTGCTGCGAAATCACGCCGCGCAGCGAGGTGGAAAGCATGGCGCGCACGTGCGACTGCTTGTCGGCGGGGAAGGCATTCACCATGCGATCGACCGTCCGCGCCGCCCCGCTCCTATGCAGCGTGCCCATCACCCGAATGCCCATCTCCGCCGCGGCGACGGCGATGCTCATGGCTTCGTAATCCCGCAACTCGCCGACCAGGATGACGTCGGGATCTTCGCGCAGTGCCGAGTGCAGGGCGCTCGCGAACGAGGGGCTGTGATTCCCGATCTCGCGCTGGCTGATGAGGCAGTTCTTGCGCGGATGCACGAATTCGATCGGGTCTTCGATGGTGAGAATGTGGCCCTTCAGGCGCGCGTTCATGTCGTCGATCATCGCGGCCAGCGTGGTCGACTTGCCCGAACCGGTCTTGCCGGTGACCAGGATAAGGCCGCTGTTGACCTTGCACAGGTTGCGCACGGCATCCGGCATGTTGAGCTGGTCGAGCGTCAATGCCTTCGATGGAATCGCGCGGCACACGCAGCCGAGGCCATACAGGTGGCGCATCACGTTCACGCGGAAGCGCGAGACGCCGGGAATGATGTAGGCGAAGTCGGCGCCGTGCTTTTCTTCGAGCCGCAACTGTGCGGCGCGCGGCATGATCTCCATCAGCACTTCCTGCACGAAATCGGGCTTCAGCGGCTCCGGCCGTAGCGCATGCAGTTCGCCGTAGAGACGGACGCGCGGCGGATCGCCGGCGATGAAATGCAGGTCGGAGCCGTTGCGGCTCAGCACTTCCTTGAGGAATTCGTCGATCTTGCGCGGGACGTACTGGTTGGCCGTGGTGGCTGCGACCGCGCCTGGATTCGTGCCGGTGGGTTCGGTGCTCATGCTGACTTCGTCACTCCGTCGCTCAACCCGGCGCCAGATCCAGCTTCGGCAGCACGCTGGTATCGGTGACGTACCGCGCGAACAGCTTCTTGTCCGAGGCATAGACGTACGCATCGTCGGCGTCGATCTCTTTCGCCTGCACGCCTGCTAGCAGCGCTTGGTCGAGCATCTGCATGCCCAGTTCCTTGCCGGTCTGCAGCTGCGAAGGAATCTGATGGGTCTGGTCGGTCATGATCAGTTTTCCGATCGCGCGCGTGACGATCATGATTTCGCACATGGCCTTGCGGCCGCGCTGATCGGGCGTCTTGACCAGCACCTGCGTGACCACGGCGATCAGGCTCTGCGACAGGAAGCTTTTGGTCTGTTCGCGCTCGTCGGCCGGCAAGGCATCGACGATGCGGTCGATGGTCTTCACGGCGCCGGTCGTGTGCAGGGTGCCGAGCACGAGATGTCCAGTTTCGGCCGCGGTCATGGCCCAGCGGATGGTTTCCGCATCGCGCAATTCGCCGACCAGGATCACGTCGGGATCTTCGCGCATCGCGGCGCGCACGCCTTCGGCGAAGGAGGGCAGGTGCGTGTTCAGCTCGCGCTGGATGACCTGGCCCTGCTTGCTCTTGTGTACGAACTCGATCGGGTCTTCCAGGCTGATGATGTTGGCGCGGCGGGTCTGGTTGATGTGATCGATCATGGCCGCGAGCGTGGTCGACTTGCCCGTGCCGGTCGAGCCGGTCACCAGGATCATGCCCTGATGGTTGTCGCACAGCTTCTTGATGATCGGCGGCACCGCCAGCCGGTCGAGCGATGGCACTTCGGATGGAATTGCCCGGAACGTCGCGCCGACGCCAGTCTCCTTGCGGAAGACGTTGACGCGGAAACGGCCGCCGTTGGCGGAAACGTACGAGAAGTCGACGTCGTGTCCCTTGCGCAGCAGGTCCAGGTTGGGCCGGCTCATGATCTCGCCCACGTAGCCTTCGAGTTCGGCCTGGCTCAGATCGCGGAATTTGATCGGCAGCAGATCGCCGTACATCCGCAGCATCGGCGGCAGGCCGACGGCGAAGTGGATGTCCGAGCACCCCTGGTCGGTACCCAGCTTGAGGAAGGCGTCGATGCGGGCCATGCGGCGATTGACGTTCTGTAGCTTGTCTGCCGACAGACTACAGTGAAGCTGCCGCAATTCGCCAGACTTGAGGCCGGATCGCGGCCTTCGATCTGGCTGTAGGTCAGGCTTTAGCCTGACTTGCTTCGTGAAGAGGCCGGCTGAAGCCGGCCCCACAGAAGAGGGGGAAGAGGCTTTGCTACAGCGCCTTTTCCAGCGCCAGGCGCATCTCATCCATGCTCTGGAAGCGCTTCTGCTTGTCGACCGCCATCGCCTTCACGACGATGTCGGCAAGCGGCTTGGGCAATGAGGGATTTACCTCAAGCGGCGACCGGGCCTTGCCCTGCACGTGCTGGTACATGACGGACATGTGATCGCCGCGGCTGTAGGGCGGCTGGCCCGTGACCATTTCGTAGAGGATGACGCCGAGACTGTAGATGTCGGCGCGCTCGTCGACCTTCTTGCCCAGGATCTGCTCCGGCGCCATGTATTTCGGCGAGCCGATGACGTAGCCGGTCTTGGTGAGCTGCGTGTCGCCTTCCTTGTGCGCGGCGGCGACGCCGAAGTCCACGATCTTGAGCAGGCCTTCGTTGTTGATCAGCACGTTCGCGGGTTTCAGATCGCGATGCACGATGCCAGCCTGGTGCGCGACCGTCATGCCCGTGGCGATGTCGATGCCGTACTGCACGGCGCGGCGCAGGTCGAGCGGCTTTTCGTTGACGATCTCGCTGCCCAGCGTGTGCGACGGGAAATACTCCATCGAAATGGCGTAGTTGCCGCGCATGAACAGGAAGTCGTAGATGCGGATGACGTTGCGGTGCGTGATCTTGCGCGAGTAGCGCAGCTCGTGCACGAAGCGCTTCATCATCTCCTCGTCCTGCGACACGTTCGGGTTCAGGAACTTGAGGATCAGGCGTTCTTCGACGACGGTGTCTTCGACCAGCAGCACGGTGCCGAAGGCGCCCTTGCCGATCTTTTCGATGTACTTGTAGCGGCCTTCGAGGATTTCGCCGGGTTTCAGCGCGGCGATGTCGAGGCGCGCGGTGCCGATCGCCGATTCCTCGGCCTTCTTGATGACGGCATCGACGTCGCCCTTCTCGATGAGCAGCGTGCGTGCTGCGGCGGGCGTTTCCGCCGGAGCGCCCGGACGCGTGACGCGGGTCTGGGCCTGTGCGGCAATGGCGCTGCTGGCGTAGCGGCCGTCGATGTCGTCGACGGCCTGGATCGCGGCGTTGACGAGCGTCTGGTCCGTCGCGGTCGTGGTGATCGAATGAATGCGGCTGCGCACCGTGTCGGCGCGCTTGTCGTCGGCCAGGCGCGCCAGCGCATTGATGGCCTCGACCTTGATCTCCTTTTCCGGCCGGTCGAGCAGCTTCACCATCTGATCGACGACGCGCGCGTCGCCGATCTTGCCGAGCGCGCGGATGACCGCCGGGAGCGCGCGGGCATTGTCGGAATTCATGATCTCCAGCAGCACCGGCACCGCGCGCTTGCTGCCGATCTCGCCGAGGGCATCGATGGCGCGCTCGCTCACCCACCAGTCCTTGTCCTTGGTGGCTTCGAGCAGGAAGTTGACGGCGCGCTCGTCCTTGGTCTGGTTCAGGATCTCGATCGCGGCGCGGCGGACTTCCTCGTCCTCGTCCTTGATGAGTTCGATGACGGCGTCGACCACGCGCGGACCGCCGATCTTGCCGAGCGCGTCGGCGGCGCGCGTGCGCACCCACCAGTCGTCGTCCTTGATGACCTGCAGCAGGTGCTTGATGTCGCGCGAGGTGCCGAGGTGGTTCAGGACTTCGACGCCGGCGCGGCGGGCGTATTCGTTCTCGTCCTTCAGCACCTCGATCAGGTACTTCATCGTGTCCGGATCCTTGGCCCGGACGACGACGTCGATGGCGCGGTTCTGCACTTCGATGTCCGGATCGCGCAGCATGTGACAGACCGCGGCGATGTTGACGGGGCCGTCCATCTTGGCCAGTGCATTGAGCGCGGCCTGACGGATGAGCTTGTTGGAGTCGCGCAGCTGGGTCTGCAGCGCTGCCGACACGTCGGGCCGGTTGAAGCGCGAGAGGATGCCGATGATGTGCATCCGCGCGGTCGAGTCCTTGCCGTCGATGCGGCTGATGAGTTCGGGTACGGACGCGGCGTCCGTCAGCTCGCCGATGATGCGGAACAGGGCGGCCTTTTCGTTGGCTTCCTGGTTGTAGGCGTGCTGCAGCAGTTCGCGGACGCTGAAACGGTTCTTCTGGGCGGCGATGATCTCGATCACGGCCGGCTTGGAAACGTCTTCGCGGGAGAGCAGGTCGATCAGCAGCGATGAGCTGTAGTTGGTGCTGGCCGTGAGCGCCCACCCGACCGCGGCGATCGTGCGCGGGCTGCCGTCGATGAGACCCTGCGCCAGCAGCGGGAACGACTTGTTGTCGACCAGCTGCGCGAGGATTTCGACGTACGCGGCGGTTTCCTTCTTGTCCGCGGCGGCGACGGTGTCGAGGATTTTCGGGATGGCACCGGGACCGATCTTCGCCAGCTTCTGGAACGCCTTCTGGGCGTCCGGATGCAGCGGATCGCCGATGTTCCTGATCTCCGCAATCAGGCGTTCGGCTTTCAGGTCGGAAAAGAAACTCATCGAGTCGTCTCGGTATCCTTCGCGCTGCTGACCGGCCTTGGAGTGCGACTCTGATTCGCCCCGGTTTCTTGAGCCAGATCCTCGCGAGCGTAACCGCCTCTGGCTGGGGCGAAAATGAACCTTTTGTCCGGTGCATTAACGCGTTGCGCGGCATTATGCCATGTCTGCTGCGCAGCAACTCCTCAGGAAACATGAGAATTTCCCCGAATCCGGGAGATTCGTCACTCTTGCAATCGCGGGTCGGTGCGCCTGCGGTCTCGATTACAATGCGCGCCCGCCGCGATCCGGCTTTACTCGGTGCACAGGCACGCGACGAAGCCACTTCTGCGGCAGATTCCGTAACGGGACGATTGCATGACGACTGAGCGAGACGTGGCGGTGCGCCACCTTGTCGAATCCTTTCGCGAGCCGTACCTCGGCATGGAACTGGGGGCTGCGGGCGCCGTGGTCGGCGTCGCTGCCTCGCAGCCCGATGTCAACGTGCAGTTGCGGCTGGGTTTCCCGGCGAAGCGCTACGGCGCCGAACTGGCGAAGTCCTTGGGCGAGCGCATTCGCAGCCTGGACTGGGTGCGCTCCGTCGACGTGCAGGTCGACTGGCGCGTGGAGTCCCAGGCGGCCCAGGGCAACCTGCGCCCGGTCCAGTCGATCCGCAACATCATCGCCGTCGCCTCGGGCAAGGGTGGGGTGGGCAAGTCCACGACCGCTGCCAATCTCGCGCTCGCCCTCGCGCAGGAAGGGGCCGCGGTCGGGTTGCTCGATGCGGACATCTACGGTCCCAGTCAGCCGCGCATGATGGGGCTGGAGGGCGAGCGGCCCGTCAGCCCCGATCAGAAATCGATGCTGGCGCCCGAGGCGCATGGCATCAAGGTCATGTCGATCGGCTTCCTGATCGACGAAGAACAGCCGATGGTGTGGCGCGGGCCGATGGTCACGCAGGCGCTGGTGCAGCTGCTCGAAACCACACGCTGGGGCGAACTCGATTATCTGATCGTCGACATGCCGCCGGGCACCGGTGACACGCAGCTGACGCTGTCGCAGCGCGTGCCGGTCAGCGGCGCCGTCATCGTCACGACGCCGCAGGACATCGCGCTGCTCGATGCGCGCAAGGGGCTGCGCATGTTCCAGAAGGTGGAGGTGCCGGTGCTCGGGATCGTCGAGAACATGAGCACCCACGTCTGCTCGAACTGCGGTCACGAGGAACATATCTTCGGTGCCGGCGGCGGGCGTCGCATGGCCGAACAGTACGGCGTCGAACTGCTGGGCGAACTGCCGCTGGACATCCGCATCCGCGAGCAGATGGACAGCGGCACACCGACAGTAGTCGCCGATCCGGACGGCTCGCTGGCGCACGCCTACTTCGATTTCGCCCGCAAGACCGCGGCCCAGCTGGCCCGCCGATCGCTGTCCGCGGCTCCGGCGTTCCCGTCGATCCAGATCGAAGACACCTGATACCCGTTGACCGTCGTCTGCGCCCTCGTCACTCTCGCCACCTTCGTTACCTTCGTCACTCCTCTATGAGCATCAAATCCGACCGCTGGATCCGTCGCATGGCCGCCCAGGGCATGATCGAACCGTACGAGCCGGGGCAGGTCCGCGTCGCCAACGGCGGCAAGATCGTTTCCTACGGCACCTCGAGCTACGGCTACGACGTGCGTTGCGCGAACGAGTTCAAGGTGTTCACCAACATCAACTCGACCATCGTCGATCCCAAGAACTTTGATTCGGCCAGCTTCGTCGACCAGGTGTCGGACGTGTGCATCATTCCGCCGAATTCATTCGCGCTGGCCCGCACGGTCGAATATTTCCGCATTCCGCGCAGCGTGCTGACGATCTGCCTCGGCAAGTCGACCTACGCGCGCTGCGGCATCATCGTCAACGTGACGCCGCTGGAACCGGAGTGGGAAGGGCACGTGACGCTCGAATTCTCGAACACCACGACGTTGCCGGCGAAGATCTACGCCAATGAAGGCGTGGCGCAGATGCTGTTCCTGGAATCGGACGAAGTCTGCGAGACCTCATACAAGGATCGCGGCGGGAAATACCAGGGCCAGCGCGGCGTGACGCTGCCGAAGACCTGACTCGCTCTTGCTGTGGGGCCGGCTTCAGCCGGCCTTTGAAGAAGTCAGGCTGAAGCCTGACCTACAGTCAGAGGCCGGCTGAAGCCGGCCCCACAGCAGGAATCAAGGCCCGGTTTTCTCGACGCTCAGCAGCGTCATCACCGTCTCGACCTTTCCCTTGCGGATCTGCTCGGCACGGGCCGGCAGGTAGTCCAGCGATGGCACATGCCAGACGCGCGAGAGCCGGTTCGAATTGGCGCGCGTGCTTTCGTAGACGACGGTCTGCAGCGGGCCGAGTTTCGATTGCACCGTTTCTGATTGGCCGCGCGTGTAGGTGTAGTGGCGGATGCTGTCGCCGTTCACCATGGCGATCGTCCCCGGTTCCGCGCCGCCGGCCAGTGCGGCCATCACACCGATCTGGATCGACAGCCGGTCCTGCATTCCCGGCTCCAGTGCCAGCTTCACCGGCTCCCCTTCGTAGGTGCCGCTCACGGTATTGGCGTTCCAGTCGAACTGCAGCTTGCCGTCGCCTTTGGCGCCCGAGCGGCCGTCATTGGCTTCCCAGGAGAGCGGACGCAATCCCTGCGGGGTCAGTTCCAGCGTCGTGCGTTCGAAGGCATCGGAGCTGATGACGAATCGCGCCAGGGCCGAGGGGCTGGCGCGGGTTTCGAAGACGTAACGGTTCTGGCCTTCGTGCCGCCATTCCATGCGCAGCGTGCCGCCGCTGAGGCCGCGAAACGTGACGGCGTAAGTGGCGACGAACGGTTGCGGCACCGTCGGCTGGGCGTGGGACATCATTGCGAGCAGGAGCAATGCGCAGCCCGCGAAGGTCTGGCGAAGGAAGCCGGAAACATCGTGCCGCAATTCATTCTCCTTGCAGTGACCCGCATCCGGAGTCTGGAGGCGGCGTCAGGACGCGATGACGACCGGTGTCCGCAGCGCCTGTCCGTCCAGCCAGGGCTGTTCGCCCTTCAGTTCCAGCCGTCCGCGCGCAAACCAGTCGATCGCCTGGGGATAGATGCTGTGTTCCTGCCGCTGAACTCGTGCTGAAAGCGTGGCTTCCGTATCGGAGGCCAGCACCGGAACCGTCGTCTGGATAATGACCGGACCGCCGTCGAGTTCCTCGGTGACGAAATGCACGCTGACGCCGTGAACCGTGTCGCCTGCTTCGAGGGCGCGTCGATGCGTGTGCAGCCCACGGTATTTCGGCAGCAGCGACGGATGGATGTTGAGGATCCTGCCGGCAAACGGCCCGATGAAATTCGGCGTGAGGATGCGCATGAAGCCGGCCAGCACCACCAGTCGCGGCGCATGGGATTTCACCAGCGCAGCCAGTGCGGTGTCGTAGGCAGGTCGATCGGCAAAGCCTTTCGGTGACAGTGCGGCGGTCGGCAGGCCCAGGCTCGCGGCGAGCGCGAGTCCGGCGGCCTCGGGCCGATCGCTGATGACGGCGCGGATCTCGATGGGCAACTCGCCGCTGGCTGCGCGTTGCGCGATTGCCTGCATGTTGCTGCCGCGACCGGAGATGAGGATCACGACGGGAAGGCGCGATTCGCTCGTGCCGTTCCCCGAAGTCGATGGCGTCATCCGTGAATGACCACGCCACCATCGCCGCGCCGGATCTCGCCGATGACGACGGGCTGTTCACCGTGATCGCGCAGTAGTCTGAGCGCCTTGTCGACGTGCTCGGCCGCCACCGTCACGGTCATGCCGATGCCGCAGTTGAAGGTTCGATACATCTCCGCCGCGGCGATGCTGCCGGTCTTCTGCAGCCAGTCGAACACTTCCGGCCGCTGCCAGGCCTGGGCGCTGAGCAGCACTTCGAGACCGGCCGGAATCACGCGCGGAATGTTTTCCGTGAGTCCACCGCCGGTGATGTGCGCGAAACCGCGCACCGGCACGGCCTTCGCGAGCGCCAGCAACGGCTTCACGTAAATGCGCGTTGGGGCGAGCAGTGCGTCGTAGAGCAGGCCGCTGCCGAGTTTGGTGGCGGGCGTCGCCTTGCCGACCTGCAGCAGTTTGCGGATCAGTGAATAGCCGTTCGAATGCGGACCGGAGGAGGGCAGTCCGAGCAGCACGTCGCCGGGGCGCGTGCGACTGCCGTCGATGATGCCGTCCTTCTCGACGATGCCGACGCAGAATCCCGCGAGATCGTAATCGCCGGCGGCATACATGCCGGGCATTTCTGCCGTTTCGCCGCCGATCAGCGCGGCGCCGGCCTGCACGCAACCTTCGACGATGCCTTTGATGACGGACTCCGCGACGTCGATGCTGAGCTTGCCGGTCGCGTAGTAGTCGAGGAAGAACAGCGGCTCGGCGCCCTGCACGACCACGTCGTTGGCGCACATGGCGACGAGATCGATGCCGATCGTGTCGTGACGGCCGGTGTCGATGGCGAGGCGCAGCTTCGTGCCGACGCCGTCGGTGCCCGAGACCAGCACCGGCCTCTTGTAGCGGTCGACAGGAATTTCGAACAGCGCCCCGAATCCGCCCAGACCCGCCAGCACCTCGGGCCGCATGGAGCGCTTCACGGCCGGCTTGATGCGCTCGACCAGTTCGTCTCCGGCCTCGATGTCCACGCCGGCGTCTTTGTAGGTGATCGAATCGGAAGACATTGAAACCTCGCGATGATGGCTGCGGCGCACGCCCTTGCGGGGAGTTCGGGCTGCCGGGGGACTGCCGGGTATGAAATCGGCGTGTGGTATTTTACACGGCCACATCCTCCAGGCGGAGCCGCCGACCGTTTTCGATGCGCCCGACGAGTCCTTTCAGAAGCCGGTTGTTTTCCTTGATCGTGCTGTTCGTGGCCGGGCCGGCCTTTGCCGTCACGGTTCCCGATCTGTACGAGGCCTCGGTGCCGGTCACGTCGAATCGCGATGCCGCCTTCGTCGATGCGCTGCGCACGGTAGTGATTCGTGTGAGCGGCCGTGCCGATGCCGCAGCGCGTCTCGGTGGGGCGCTCAACAATCCCCGGCAGTACGCCCAGCGTTTCGGCTTTACGTCCGACAACATCCTGCAGGTCGCCTTCGATGACGTGTCCGTCGATCGCCTGCTGACCGAGGCCGGGCTGCCGGTCTGGGGGCGCGAGCGGCCGGCGACGCTGGTGTTGCTGAACGTGACGACGGCCGGCGGTTCGTCCTACTGGATCGATGCATCGGCCAGCTCCGCTGAGCGCGAAGCCATTGCCAGAGCCGCGCGGGTACGCGGTGTGCCCATCGTCTGGCCGGACATGACGACCCAGGACCGCACCCAGATCAATGCGGATGCCGCAGCCACCGGCGGCGACACCGCGGCGTTGCTGCAGACGGCGTCGCGCTACAACGCCAATGCTGCGCTGCTTGGAACGGCACGCAGCGATGGCGCCGGCGGACTGTCGGTGCGCTGGACCCTGGCGTCGGCCGACGGCACGGCAAATTCCAGCGGTTCGCTCGAAGACGGCATCAATCTCGCCGCCGATACGTTCGCCCGCGTGTATTCCGCTTCCGGGACGACTGTCGACAATCTCACCGTCGAGGTCTCCGGCATCAACACGCTGGGGGCCTATGCCACGACCCTGAACTATCTCGAAGGCCTGACGGTGGTGCGCGGGGTGGCCGTCGATCAGGTGCTGGGCGATACGCTCAGATTCCGCGTCGCCGTGCGTGGCGATGCGGCCACGCTGCGTCGGGCACTGGCGCTCGACGGCAGGCTCGTTCCGGCGACTGCGCTGGATACCCAACCGCAGTCCGCGGAGGGGCTGCGCTTCCGGTATCAGCCCTGAAGTTGCACGCAGCTACCGGCTACGACGGATGATGTTGCCCAGCCTGCGTTTCATTCCGAATGCACTGTGTTTCCTGCGGATGCTGCTGGTCATCCCGGTGGCCTGGCTGCTGTTCGAACATGAATTCCGCGCCACGCTGTGGCTGTTCGCCGTCGCCGCGGCCACCGACGGACTCGACGGTTTTCTGGCGAAGCGCTGCGGCTGGACGTCGGAACTGGGCAAGATCATCGATCCGCTGGCGGACAAGATCCTGCTGGTCGGCGTGTTCCTCACGCTTGCGATCATGGGGCTGATACCGCTGTGGCTCGCGATCGCGGCGATCGGACGCGATGTGATCATCACGGCCGGCGCCATTACCTACAACTCGCTGTTCGGCGACCTGCAGGGTCATCCGACCTGGATCAGCAAGCTCAACACGCTGTGCCAGATCCTGTTTCTGCTGCTGATCGTCGCAGCCCATGCCGTCGGCGATGTGCCGCAGACGGCCGTCACGATTCTCGGCGCGCTGGTCTTCGTCACGACGGTGGTCAGCGGAATCGACTACGTGGTGACGTATTCGCGCAAGGCGATTGCCGTGAGTCGCCGCCGGCGCGGCCTGCCGGCGTGAGCGGCCAGCTCGCTCTCGGCCTGAAGCTGCGCGACAGTTCCGTTTTCGCGAGCTACTTCGCCGGCCGCAATCAGGCAACGGTCGATGCGCTGCGTGCCGCGGCGATCGGCGCGCCGCCCACGTGCCTGTTCCTGCATGGACCGACGGGCGGCGGCAAGACCCATCTGCTGCAGGCACTGTGCGCCGAGGCGTCGCAGCAGGGGTATTCCGTTGCCTACCTGCCGCTGGCGGATGTCATGAGCATGGGGC
The DNA here is from genome assembly GCF_036735925.1 of Povalibacter sp. Lineage (NCBI taxonomy): Bacteria > Pseudomonadati > Pseudomonadota > Gammaproteobacteria > Steroidobacterales > Steroidobacteraceae > Povalibacter > Povalibacter sp. Next base: position 123,438 of record NZ_DAINNK010000004.1, on the reverse strand, counting down.
CCGAACTGCTGTCGGGATGCGGAGAGATTGCGTGTGTCTGCATCGATGATGTCGAAGTCATCGCTGCGCAGCCGGCGTGGGAGCGGGCGCTGTTTCGTCTCCATCAGCAGCTCGACGAGCGTCAGGGCCGCCTCGTGGTTTCGTCGTCCCGTCCGCCTGCGGCGAGCGGCATCGAACTCGCCGACCTGCGTTCGCGTCTCGGCGGCGGACTGGTGCTGAGCCTGCAACCGCTCGATGAAACCGAACAGATCGCCGCCCTGCAGTTGCGCGCACAGATCCGCGGCTTCGACCTGCCGCTCGATACCGCGCAATACCTGCTGCGTCGTCTGCCGCGCGACATGGCCTCGCTGTGCGCGTTTCTCGACGAACTGGATGAAGCCTCGCTCGCCGCGCAGCGCCGGCTGACCGTGCCGTTCGTGCGCGAGATCGTCGACGCGCGCTGATTCAGCGCGGTCGCGTGGCTCGCAGATACGCGATCAGCGCCACGAACAGCAGCAGCGCCAGCGCCAGACAGGCGCCGGACCAGAGCCGACCGTGCGGATTCGCAACCGATTCGGTCAGACCCATCACGAAGTAGGGAATCACGCACAGCGTCGCCCAGGCATACGTGCGCCGCTCGCGACGAACGAGTCCGCGAAGCGGCGCGCACAGCGGCAGTATCAGGACCAGCGCGAGTACGGCTCGTCCTGCCGAGAGTCCGGCGCTCAGCGTCCACGACACTACCAGCGCGATCAGCAGGCCGATCAGGGTCAGCGTCAGCAATCGCAGCGTTGCTGCGGCCTGCGGCTCGCCCATCGCACTCACGCGCGCAACTTCGCGGCGAATTCGGCGACGCGCCGCCCGAGCAGTTGCGCGAGCGTCTTTTCTTCGTCCGACAACTTCGGCTGCATCTCGCCGAGCGCCACGTGACTTGCGCCGTAGGGCGAACCGCCACTCGTCGTGTGGTTCAGCGCCGGCTCGGTGTAGGGAAGCCCGACGATGACCATGCCGTGATGAAGCAGCGGCAGCATCATGCTCAGCAACGTCGTCTCCTGACCGCCGTGCATGGTCTGTGTGGAGGTGAATACGGCCGCAGGCTTGTTGGCCAGCACGCCGCTGACCCACAGCGAACTCGTCCCGTCGAGAAAATGCTTGAGCGGCGCGGCCATGTTGCCGAAGCGCGTGGGACTGCCCAGCACCAGGCCGTCGCATTCGCGCAAGTCATCGTGCGTGACATAGGGCGGGCCTTCAGAAGGAATCGCGGGCTGCGGCTGTTCGATGCTCGTGACCACCGGCGGCACCGTGCGCAATCTCGCACGCGCGCCGTCGACCGATTCGATGCCGCGACACACCTGCCGCGCCAGTTCGGCGGTGCTGCCTTTGCGCGAATAAAACACGACGAGAACTTCGGTCACGCGAAGAAACTCCGGGAATGGTCTGCGAATTGCGATTCCTGTTGCTGCGCGCGGCCATCGATGTGGGTTGAGCGCAACGCAACAGCCTCTGCAGGCGTGCGGGATTGTATTCGGGGTCGCCTTGACGGTGTAGGCTCGCGTTGTTACGGTCGGGCGAAAATTCCAGCCCAATCATGGCGTACTCCTCACTGCCTGCAATGCTGCGCGGTCTGTTGCTGACACTGCTGTGTGCGGCGGCAGCCGGGTGTGCGGGCGCGCCGGCTCAGGAGATGAGCAATGCGCGTCAGGCCATCAAGGCAGCGCGCGATGCGGGGGCCGATCAGGTCGCGCCGCAGACACTGAACGAGGCGCAATCGCTGCTCGAACAGGCCGAAGCGAGTCTGCAGAAGGGCGACTACAAGGGTGCGCGCCGCAGCGCCGTGGCCGCGAAGGGGCGGGCCACCGAAGCGCTCAGCGCCGCACAGCCCGTCAATCGCAAGGAATCCGGCTGACGCCCGGACCGCTGCGTTCCCGTCACTGCGCATGCCCGTTCTCGTCGCAAGACGGTGTTTCGTTTCCGGCCGCGTCCAGGGCGTGTTCTATCGTGGCTCGACCCGCCAGAAAGCCATCGAACTCGGCCTGAGCGGCTACGCCCGCAATCTTCCGGACGGCCGCGTCGAAGTGCTCGCCGTGGGCGACGCGACCGCCGTCGTATCGCTCATCGACTGGCTCGCCATCGGCCCGCCGGCAGCGCATGTTTCCAACGTCGATGTGATCGAACTCGACCTGGATGCCATCGATGACGTGCCTGTCGGCTTTGCTACACGGTAGGAAAAGAAGGTTTCACACGGAGATCACGGAGGCCACGGAGGTCGGAAGGGAGAAGAGAATTTTCCACGGGGGAAGAATGGGAACACGGGGAAAGAAAATTTCTGCTCCGAGACCCCGTGCTCCCCGTGTCCCCCGTGGAAAATTCTCTTCTTCTGCTCCGTGTTCTCCGTGATCTCCGTGTGAAACCTTCCTAGTCGTACCGCCAGCGGTTCGCGAGTCGTTCGAGGACGAGATCGGAGTAGTTGCGGCGTCCGACGCTGCCGTTGTAGCGCGCGAGGGCGCGCGTGTAGTCGCCTTTCTCGCGATCCAGGTAGAACTTGAGGATCGTGCAGCCCATGCGGATGTTCTGCGGGATGCGCACGAGCTGTTCATTGGTCATGCCGAGCTGGCGTGGCCAGAACGGCATGATCTGCATCAGGCCGACTGCGCCGGCATGCGAGACGGCCCAGCGATCGAAGCGGCTTTCGACATCGATGACCGACATCACCAGTCCCGGCGGCAGGTTCAGACGCTTCGCCTCGCAGTGCACGTGATAGAGGATCTCGGTGCGCTCGGCCTGATCGGCAACGATGCGCTTGAGTTTCGGCTCCATCACCGCGTGCCAGACCTGCTGGTCGTACTTGTCTTCGAAGCATCTGTCTGCGGCGACCGCCTGCTGCAGCAACTTGCCGAGTTCTGGATCCTGCTGGCGATCTGCCAGCGCCACGCCGCTCACGGCGCAGAAGCAGGTCAGCAGAATGAAACGCAGCAAGGTCATGACGGGCTTTCCGGGCACTGAGTCTCGTTAGTTGTACGCGTCGCGGGCCGCACCCTATCATGTCGAAAACCGCTGCTGAACCGTCGCCGGTGCCGCTTTGTCGCAGGCCCGGATGCGGATCAGGCAGGAACTCACGTCACGAGTGGGCAATTCCCCCGGCAACAGCCTCGCGTTGGGATTCGATTCGAAATGAATGCAGAACGGGATTCGGGAGAACTGCCGCCGGCCGCCGATGAAGCGGTGCGTCCGGGCCGCGGCGTGTACTGGCTGCCGAACCTGCTGACCACCGGCACGCTGTTCGGCGGTTTCTATGCGATCGTCGCCGCCATCGACGGCAATTTTTCGCGCGCCGGGACGGCCGTCTTCATTGCCATGGTGTTCGACGGTCTCGACGGTCGCGTCGCGCGCTGGACCAACACACAAAGCGAGTTCGGCAAGGAATACGACAGCCTGTGCGACATGGTCGCCTTCGGCCTGGCGCCCGCCATCCTCGTGTACCAGTGGGGCATCGAACGCATCGCCGACTACGGCCAGTTCTGGGAACGCTTCGGCTGGCTTGCTGCGTTCTTCTACGCCGTCGCCGCGGGCCTGCGCCTGGCGCGATTCAATTCGCGCGCCGCGGTGGCAGACAAGCGCTATTTCGAAGGACTGCCGAGCCCGTCGGCGGCCGGCACGGTCGCAGGATTCATCTGGCTGGTCAGCGAAGTCGAAGTCGATAGCCTGGCGCGGCTGGTGCTCGCATTCATGGTATCGATCGTCGCGGGCGCACTGATGGTCAGCAAGTTCGCCTACTGGAGCGGCAAGGAGCTGAACCTGCGCGGCCGTATTCCCTGGGTGTACGCGCTGGTCATTCCGCTCATCTACGTGCTTGCATCACTGGCCCCGCAATTGTCCCTGGCGCCGCAACTGCTGCTGGCCTTCTTCGGTACCTATGCGATTTCCGGCCCTGTGGTCTGGGGCTGGCGCAAGCTGTTCCGCAAGAAGCGCCACGCCGAACACTGATCGATGGACTCGCGACGACTCAACTATCTGCGCGCGCTCGACATCGACGTCTGGCAACGGCGCGAGCTGCAGGCGACGCGTGCGGAACAGCCGCCAGCGGCTGCAGTCCCGGTCGTTGCACCGCCGACGGTTGCCGCTGCTCCCGTCCGACCGCCGCGGCCGGTCGCTGCAGCACCGAAAGTCGAGACCGTCGTACCGCTGCGTTCCATGCCGCGCGACGATGCCGTCGCGGCGATGGGCTGGGACGAACTCTTCAACGCCGTGCGCACCTGCACGAAGTGCCCGTTGCATGAAACCCGCACCCAGGGCGTGTTCGGTGTCGGCGATCGTCAGGCGCGCTGGATGATCATCGGCGAGGCGCCGGGTGCCGACGAGGACCGGCAGGGCGAACCCTTCGTCGGCCGCGCCGGGCAATTGCTGAACTCGATGCTGCGGGCCATGGGCCTGGCGCGCGAGCAGGTGTTCATTGCCAACATCCTCAAGTCGCGGCCGCCGGGCAATCGCGATCCCAGGCCCGACGAGGCCGCGGCCTGCCTGCCCTACCTGTTCCGCCAGATCGAACTGGTGAACCCCACGCTGCTGCTGTGCGTCGGCCGCATAGCCGCACAAACCCTGCTCGAAACCGACACGCCCATCGGTAAACTCCGCGGCAGGTTGCACACTCTGCCGTCGGGACGGCCGCTGATCGTGACGTACCACCCCGCCTATCTGCTGCGCAGTCCCGCCGAGAAGCGCAAATCCTGGGCCGACCTGGTGCTGGCCATGCAGACCTTCGAACGACTGTCGGATGCAGCGGGGCAGACGACGTGAGCGCCGAACCCGATCGCTCAGCGGGCTTGCGCGACGTACGGTTTCGTCCCATGACGATTCCGGACGTGCCGCTGGTCGGCGCGGTCGAGCAGGCGTCATACCAGTTTCCCTGGAGCGAAGGCGTGTTCCGCGACTGCGTGCGCGTCGGCTACCTGTGCCGGGTAGTCGAGTTCCGCGGCGAGATCGGCGGCTACGGCATCATGTCGTTCGGCGCGGGTGAGGCGCACATCCTCAATGTCTGCATCCGCAACGACCTGCGCGGCTACGGCGTCGGCCGACAGCTCATGAACTACCTGCTCGACCGGGCCCGCGACGAATACATGCAGGACGTCTTCCTCGAAGTCCGCCCGTCGAACAAGGTCGCCATGGGCCTGTACGAATCCATGGGTTTCGAGCGCATCGGCCAGCGCAAGGGCTACTACCAGGCCGTCGGCGGCCGCGAAGATGCCCTGATCTACAAACTGGCGCTGGAGCCGAAGAGCGCGATTGAAGGACGGCAGTAGCTTCTTGTTGTGGGGCCGGCTTCAGCCGGCCTTTCGGGGAGTCGTCAGGCTGAAGCCTGACCCACAGGAAGACCGGCTACAATGCGCGCCCCGCGCTTCCTGCCCGATGACCCATGCCCGAGCTGCAAGACGAAATCGCCCGTCGGCGTACCTTTGCGATCATTTCGCACCCCGACGCCGGCAAGACCACGCTCACGGAAAAGCTGCTGCTGTTCGGTGGCGCGATCCAGCTCGCCGGTACGGTGAAGGGCCGCAAGGCCGCGCGGCATGCGACCTCCGACTGGATGGCGCTGGAGCAGCAGCGCGGTATCTCGGTGACGTCGTCGGTGATGCAGTTTCCCTACGACGGCCGCATGGTGAACCTGCTCGACACGCCGGGTCACGAAGACTTCTCCGAAGACACCTATCGCACGCTGACCGCCGTCGACTCGGCGCTGATGGTCATCGACTGCGCCAAGGGCGTCGAAAACCGCACCATCAAGCTGATGGAAGTCTGCCGGCTGCGCGACACGCCGATCATGACCTTCATCAACAAACTCGATCGCGAAGGCCGCGAGCCGATGGAGCTGCTCGACGAGATCGAGAAGATCCTGAAAATTTCCTGCGCGCCGGTGACCTGGCCGATCGGCATGGGCCGCGACCTGCGCGGCATCTATCACCTGCTGGAAGACCGCATCTACATCTATCAGGCGGCGGAGAAGGGCCGGGCCGGTACGGTGGCGACGATCGACGGTCTCGACAGCGCCGAGGCGGGCGAATTCCTCGGCGATCGCGCGCAGGCCTTCCGCGATGAAGTCGAACTCGTGCGCGGCGCCGCGCCGGAGTTCTCGCGTGACGAATATCTCGCGGGCCGCCAGACGCCGGTGATGTTCGGTTCGGCCATCAACAACTTCGGTGTGACCGAACTGCTGGCGACGTTCGTCAAGAATGCGCCGGGTCCGCTGCCGCGCCCGACGACCTCGCGCACGGTCGATGCGCAGGAAGAAAAGCTCTCGGGCTTCGTCTTCAAGATCCAGGCGAACATGGATCCCGGCCATCGCGACCGTATCGCCTTCATGCGCATCTGCTCGGGCAAATACAGCAAGGGCATGCGCCTGTTCCACGTACGACTCGGCAAGGAAATGCGCATCAGCGACGCGCTCACCTTCCTCGCGGCGGACCGCCAGCACACCGACGAAGCCTTCGCCGGCGACATCCTCGGCCTGCACAATCACGGCACCATCAACATCGGCGACACCTTCACCGAAGGCGAGTCGATCATGTTCACCGGCATCCCGAACTTCGCGCCGGAAATGTTCCGCCGCGTCGTGCTGCGCGATCCGCTGCGCATGAAGGCGCTGCAGAAGGGCCTCGACCAGTTGTGCGAGGAAGGCGCCACGCAGGTGTTCCGCCCGCTGCGCAACAACGACCTCGTGCTCGGCGCCGTCGGCCAGCTGCAGTTCGACGTGGTCGCCTTCCGCCTGCAGGACGAATACAGCGTGCAGGCGACGTTCGACAACGTGAACGTGTTCACCGCCCGCTGGGTGTATTGCAACGATGCGAAGAAGCTCGAAGAGTTCCGCACCAAGGCCTACGACAACCTGGCGGTGGATCACTCCGGCGCGCTGGTCTACCTCGCGCCGACGCGCGTGAACCTGCAGCTCACGCTGGAACGCTGGCCGGATATCACGTTCCGCGAGACGCGCGAGCATCTGGCGGCTGCGGCGTAGGACTCGGGTATCGCCAAGAAGAAGAGGAATGGCCGCAAAAAGGCGCAGAACACACAAGGTCAGAAAAGAAATTCTTCTTACCTTTGTGTTCTTTTGCGTTTTTTTGCGGCCGTTATTTCTTTCTCAGTTGCTTGTGGTTAGTTCCGGAGCGCTCGATTGAAGACGAAGCTGCTGAACAAGAACGTCGTTGCCTGGGCGCTGTACGACTGGGGGAATTCGGCGTTTGCGACCACGGCGATGGTCGTGTTCTTTCCGGTGTTCTTCAAACAGTACTGGAGCGCCGAGGTGTCGGCGACCGAGAGCACGTTCTGGCTCGGTATCACCAACGGCGTGGCGAGTTTCCTGCTCGCGATCCTGGCGCCGCTGCTGGGCACGCTCGGTGATCGCGGCGGATCGCGCCTCAGATTCCTGCTGGGTTTCACGGTGCTCGGCGTCCTGTCCACGGCGGGACTGGGGCTGGTCGCGCAGGGGCAGTGGCAATGGGCCGCGGTGCTGTTCGCGCTGGGTTCGATCGGCTTCTGGGGCGGCATCATCTTCTATGACTCGCTGCTGATCGACGTCGCGCCGCGCGAGCGGCTCGATACGGTGTCGGGCATCGGCTATGCGGTCGGCTATCTCGGCGGCGGTGTGCTGCTGGCGATCAACGTCTGGATGACGCTCGATCCCAAGTTCTTCGGCTTCGCGGATGTCACGGCCGCCGTGAAGGCATCGTTCATCTCGGCCGCGGTGTGGTGGGGCGTGTTCGCGATTCCGATCTTTCTGGTCGTGCGCGAGCAGGCGGCGGCGCCCGGCGACCCGTCGCGCTCGACGTTGCGCCAGAGTTTCGCGGAGCTGGCGGCGACGGTGCGCGAGGTGCGCAAGTACCGCGCCATCGTGTTCTTCCTGCTGGCGTACTGGATGTACATCGACGGCGTGAACACGATCCAGAAAATGGCCGTGGACTACGGCCTCGCCATCGGCCTGGAATCATCGAGCCTCATCCAGGCCATCCTGATGGTGCAGTTCATCGGCTTTCCGGCGGCGCTGCTGTTCGGCTGGATCGGCCAGCGCATCAGCCCGATCGTCGGCATCTTCACCTGCATCGCCGTCTACGCGTGCGTGACGATCTACGGCACGCTGCTCGATACGGCAAAAGAGTTCTTCATCATGGCCGCCGCCACGGGCTGCGTGCAGGGCGGCATCCAGGCCCTCAGTCGCTCGTATTTCGGCAGCCTGATTCCGCCGGGTCGCACCGGCGAGTTCTTCGGCTTCTACAACATGATGAGCAAGTTCGCCGCCGTGCTGGGTCCGTTGCTGATGGGCGTCACGGCGCTGGTCACGGGCAATTCGCGTACGGCGATCCTGTCGATCGTCATCCTGTTCCTCGCGGGCGGGGCGCTGCTGGTCGTCGCCGCGCGCCAGCCGAAGTCCGTGGCAGGCTCCGTTCGAGCGGCCGAGTGAAGTCGGGAATGTGTCGGGCCAGTTGACATGTCCTTCCCGGTTCTCCCTGTCGATAGTTCGTATGTAATTGATACTAATGCAGAAATTATGCAGGGCACGCCCCATGCATTATCCAAGGCGGAACAAGAAACTCATTACCGAGGTATCCACGTGAAAAGGAATCGATGGCTGGTCATGGTCGGACTGATGGCATGTGCCGCCAGCGCCCAGGCAGGTTTCATCCTGGTGGACTCCGCCAACGGCAGCTCCACGAGCAGCATCTCGCCGCTCAACGACTTCGTGTCCGAGCTGAACGGCAATCAGGTGACGAACTACACGCTCGGAACGTCACTGGGTGTGGATGCCGCCGGAAGCGTGACGTACTACTACTACGGCAAGGAAGCGGGCTACCGCAACGATTTCCAGGCCGGAGCGATCGGTCATAGCTCCGACTACGCGCCGCAGACGCAGAATCTGTTCGGCAACCCGCTCGCACTCGGCACGGTTCAGGTCGGTGCCGGATTGCTGGATTTCGGGTTCTGTTCTTTCAACGGTGGCGCCACGGCCTTCGGATGCCTCACGAACGCCGATAACGATCTTGTGCAGCTGAGCAATCCCTGGCAGTCGATTGCCATGAGCATCGTCGATAACGCCGCCTGGCTGTTCTGGGACGATTCCGGCGCAGGCCCCGATGACAATCACGACGACATGCTGATCAAGGCCGTGTTCACTCCGGCTACGTCCGTGCCGGAGCCGGGCACGCTCGCTCTCCTGGGCGTCGGATTGACGGGAATGATGCTGAGCGCGCGCCGGCGCCGTCAGCCGAAAGCCTGAAACAATCGTCGCTTGCAGCATGAAGAAGGCCCCGATCGGGGCCTTCTTCGTTTGTGCATCCGGATCAGGAAAGGATGGCCGGTTCTGACTCCCACCGCGCCGGATCCAGCCGGTAGTACTTGCGCAGCTGCCGATAGAGCAGTGGATGCTGCTGCTCCAGTTCCTGCGGCCTGCCGAAAAACACTTCGGTGACGACGGCGAAGAACTCCGCCGGTGCCGTGGCGCCATAGGGATCGATCAGGCCCGGAATCCCCACCTGCAGGTTGGCGCGCAGACGGTCGTATTCGTCCCAGAAGACGCGTGACCATTCGTGGAAATCGGCGGCCGTGGCGAGTCCCGGCGCGCCGTCCATGGTCTCGTCCTCCATGTCGAGATAGTGCGCGAACTCGTGCAGCACGACGTTGTGGCCGAGACTCGGCGCCTGTTCGATGTCTTCCCACGACAGGATGATCCGTCGCGAATCCCACGCCTGGCCCGACAGCACGCGCGCGCCCTCGCTGACCAGGCCGTCCGAGTGACTATGGGTTTCCGGAACGATGAAGGGCGTCGGATAGATCAGGATCGAATACAGATCGTCGTAGAGCCCGTCGCGCGGTACACCCGGCCGGTTGAGCACGAGCAGGCAGGCATTCGCAGCGATGACGACCTTCATGCGTTCGGTGACGTCGAGGCCATTGCAGCCGACGAAGGATTTCTGTCGCACGAAGATCTGGATCAGTCCGTGCAGGCGTCCGCGCAGCGGCGCGGGCAGTCGCGGGTACGCCGGCACTTCCTGTCGCATCCATTCCTGCCATTGCGCGGGCAACGGCTCGCGACTGAGGGCGAGCCGTCGTCGCGCCTGCAAGGCGGGCACGCCCAGCCACCAGAACAGGGCGCCGACGACGATCGCGATGGCCAGGAGGAGTGCAGGCATCAGCGCTCCATGGCTCCCGTCCTCATGCTTTCAACTGGCTGACGAGAAATTTCAGACGGCTGAGCTGGCTGTCGAGCGGCGCAGGACCGTAGCGCAGACCGATGTACAGCGAACGGATCTCTTCGATCTGCGCGGCCAGTACCGGCCGGGCCTGGGCGACGCGGCTCAGATAGTCTTCCGGGCCTTCGTAGGGCGCGCGCACGAATCCGTCCTTCGCCAGTCGTCGACAGAGCTGCGCATAGGTCTGGACGATCGGATCGCGCTCACGCGGCCGGTAACGCCAGGCGAGCCAGCCCGTCAGCGCAGCGAAGAACGTGGCCAGCGCGATGACCATCGCCATGCCGAGCGCTTCCCAGTCCGCGTCTTCGATACCGAACCATTCGAGCAGCGAGCGCTGCTGGCCCGCGCCGAACTCGACGATCTGGTTGTTCCAGAACGTGTTGAGCGCATCCCAGGCGAGCCGCATCTGCGCCAGCGCATCGAAACGTTTCAGCAATCGACCCGGCACCGGTTCGTCTTCGTCGAGGGCGGCGTCCATGCCTCGCTCCACGCGCTCCGGTGCGACCGCGGCGGTGGGATCGACGCGCACCCAGCCCTGGCCGTCGATCCAGATTTCCGACCAGGCGTGCGCGTCGGCCTGACGCACGATGAGGTAGTCGCCCATCGGGTTGTATTCGCCGCCCTGGTAGCCGAGTACCACACGCGCAGGAATGCCGGCGGCACGCGCCAGCATCGTGAACGCCGAGGCGAAGTGTTCGCAGAAGCCACGGCGTGTGTTGAACAGGAAGTCGTCGATGGAATCGGCTTCGAGCCGCGGCGGTTCGAGCGTGTAGAAGTACTCTTCCTCGCGGAACTTGTTGAGCACTGCCTCGACGAAGGCTTCGGGACTGCCGGCGCGCGCGTAGAGTTCCTGCGCCAGCAGTTTCGAGCGCGGATTGTGATCGCCTGCGCGCGTGTCGACATTGCGGGTCGTCGTGGGCAGTGGACCCTCGGTGCGGTAGCGGGGTCGCGATTCCAGCTGGAACGAACTCAGCGCCGACAGGCGGCCCATGGCGAACAGCTGGCGATCGGACCACAGTCGCGCCCGTTCGCGCGGCCAGTCGGTCACGGCCTCCAGGCCGAAGATCCAGGAGCGGTTGTTCGGTTCCTGCGTGACGGTGTAGCGATAGACGGGGCCGCTGGGCGTCACCGGTTGCTCCGGCAGGAACTGCTGCAGTCGTCGCCATGTCCGGCCGTCGAAATCATGCAGCACCGGTCCACGCCAGTAGCGCTCGCGCGGCGGCGGCATGTCGCCGTCGAATTTCACGCGAAACGCCGTGGCACTCGACAGGCTCAGTTCCGAAATATCGCCCGGCGACATTTCATCGTCGATGCCTGTGGCCGCCGCGCTGCGCCCCGGCACCGCCCAGAACTGACCCGGCAATCGCGGGAAGAACAGGAACAGCGCAATCGCCAGCGGCAGCGACTGCAGCACCATCTTGCCCGTCAGCTTCAACGCCTCGCGCATGCTCATCGGCGCGGTCTGATGCGTGCGCATCAGCGTGACGGTCAGCAACCATGCAGTCGCAAGCATCCAGGGCAGGCGCAGCAGCGACTGGTCGTAGAGGAATCCGGCGAACAGCAGGAAATAGGAAACGAACACTACGACGGTGAGATCCCGCCGGTTGGCGGTCTCGAACAGTTTCATGCCGCCCATCAGCACCAGCAGCGCCGTGCCCGCTTCCAGTCCATTGAGTGTGCGATAGCTGGCGAGCACGCCAAGCATCGCGGCGAAGGCGACGGCAATGCGAACCGCCTTCGGCGGCAGCTTCCAGTGGCGCAGCGCAATGACCAGTCGCACCGCCACCGCGATCAGCGCCAGCAGCACGATCCACAGACGCAGGTCGGGAATGTGCGGCAGCAACGCCAGCGTGAACGCGCCCACCACCCAGAGCAGCTGCTGCGTGAATCGGGGCGACGAATCGAGGGTCGCGCTCATGCGCTCGCCTCCTCGATGCCGAACAGCGCCAGCGCCGTCAGGCAGCGCTGGCGATGCGCCGGCCCGATGTTCGGAGGAATGTCGACACCCGGCAGCTTCACGCCGAAGGCATGGCCTTCCGCGTAGGCATCCTCGATCCAGCGACACAGCTGCGATAGCCGCGCCTCGGTCGCAAGACCCGGCAGACTCTCCCAGTCGAACAGATGGGACGTGACTGCCGTGCCCGCATACACCTTCACCTGCAGGCCCTGACCCCGCGCATACGCCTTCCACGCGACGTGGCGCGGCGAATCGCCGGGATGAAAGCTGCGCAGACCGGCGAAGTCTTCATCGCCGCGCGACGATTCCTGTGCTCCGCCGACATCGGTTTCCACCGGCGGCGGCGGTCGTCCGCGCGGCGCGGGCCGCGGATACACCACGCATCGCACGCCCATGTGCAGATAAGTCCAGGCCCGGAACAGACCGAAGGGGTGCCGGGTGGCGACGTCGAAATGTTCCAGCGGCAGCCAGCCGCGTTCGCGCGCCGGGACACGCAACGTGAGCACCGCACGCTCGCCGGACTCGATGCGAACCGGCGGTGCGAAACCGTGATCGTTGCCGATGGTCAGTTCGTGCCGCGCCAGCGGCGCATGGTTTTCCAGCGCGATGCGGAAGCGCGCCTCGTCGCCTGCGAAGACCGGTTCGCTGGCGGCGGAGGCGACACGTATCGCAGCGAGATTGCGATGACAGTAGTGCATCGCCGTGAGTCCGAGCGAACCCAGCACGAACGCGAGGCCGAGCGCGAGATTGTTGCCGTAGTTCATCGCGCCGAGAAACATCGCGAACAGCATCAGCGCGAACGCGAGGCCGAGGCCGGACGGCACGATGTAGATGCGGCGCGCCGAGATCTCCGTCGGATCCGGATCGATGCCGTGGCGCTTGCGGGCCCAGGCACGGGTTTTGTGGCGCAGCTTGGTGAGGAGCGGAAGCATCGGAGGGCGACAGGCGACAGGCGACAGGCGACAGGCGACAGGCGACAGGCTACAGGCTACAGGCTACAGGCTACAGGCTACAGGCTACAGGCAGACCCGTTCTCTGGCTGTCGCCTGTCGCCTGTCGCCTGTTTCCTCTTCATGGAACTGCCACCGCCTTCAGCACCCTCTCTCCAATCTCGCCCGCCGAAATCGCCGCTGCGTTATCTCGCAGCTTCAGTCGATGACCGACGACCCCCGGCAGCACGGCCTGGATGTCCTCGGGCAGCACGCCCGGATGGCCGTGAATCAGTGCCCACGCCTGCGCGGCGCGCAGCAGCGCAATCGCGGCGCGCGGCGACAGGCCCGACTCGAAGTGCGGCGATTCGCGCGTGTGACGCACGATCGCCTGCACGTAGTCGAGCAGTGCATCGGAGGCGTGTACCGACGGCACCATCGTCTGCATCAGCAGCAGTTGCTGCGGCGTGAGCATCGGCGGCAGTGTCGCCAGCATGTCGCGGCGATCCTGGCCGATCAGCAGTTCGCGTTCGAGCGTCGCGTCGGGATAGCCGAGTTCGATGCGCAGCAGGAAGCGGTCGAGCTGCGATTCGGGCAGCGGGAACGTGCCGATCTGATAGACCGGATTCTGGGTGGCGATGACGAAGAAGGGCGCGGCCAGCGGATAGGTCTGGCCGTCGACCGTCACCTGGTGTTCTTCCATCGCTTCGAGCAGCGCGCTCTGCGCCTTCGGCGTCGCGCGATTCACTTCGTCCGCGAGCACGAGCTGCGCGAAAATCGGACCCTTGTGGAAGCGGAATTCGCTGGCTTCGCGATCGAAGATCGACACGCCGATGATGTCGGCGGGCAGCAGGTCGCTGGTGAACTGGATACGCTGATAGTGCAGCCCGAGCGTTTCCGCCAGCGCATGCGCCAGCGTGGTCTTGCCGACGCCGGGAATGTCCTCGATCAGCAGATGCCCGCGCGCCAGCAGGCAGGCGAGGCTCAGGCGCAGCTGGTGTTCCTTGCCGAGAATGATCCGGCCGAGCTGTGCAATGGTTGCCCCGACGAGCTCGACGGGGTTTGCCTGCGTAATGAGTGTCGGAACCGGTGAATCCATGAACACTGCGCCTTTGGATTGGGTCGCCGGCTAGTGTCCCGGGTCGGGGTCAAAACGCAAGTGCGTGGGGCCGGAATTCAGAGTTCACACGGAGATCACGGAGGCCACGGAGGTCGGAAGGGAGAAGAGAATTTCCACGGGGGAAGAATGGGAACACGGGGAGCACGGGGAGCACGGGGAAAAGAAATTTTCTGTCCGAGCCCCGTGTTCCCCGTGCCCCCCGTGGAAATTTTCTCTTCATCTTTTCCGACCTCCGTGGCCTCCGTGATCTCCGTGTGAAACTCCGATTCCCTATCCCTTGAGCTGCCGCACCCGTCGTTCCTGTTCCTCGATCTGCGCGACTTCGGTCTTGAAATCGGCGATGCGCGCGCGTTCCTGTTCGACGACGGCAGGCGGGGCGTTGGCGACGAAGTTCTGGTTGCCGAGTTTCGCCTCGCACTTGGTGATTTCCTGCAGCGTCTTCGTCCTGCGCTTCGCGAGCCGCGACAGCTCCGCGTCAGGATCGTCGATCAGGCTCGCGAGCGGGGCATGGATGACCTGGCCTTCGATGAGTTGCATCGCCGTGGGCGGCAGGGTCGATTCGTCGGCAATGGCGTCGAGGCTGGTGATGTTGGCGAGCGAGCGGATCAGGTCCGCGTTGGCCGCGATCAGTCGCCAGTCCTCGTTCGACGCCGCCTTCACGAACACAGGAATCTGGCGCGAGCGCGCCACGTCGAGCTGGCCGCGGATCTGACGCACGCCGAGGATGACGGCCTTGATCGGCGCGATGGCATCTTCCGCCGCCTGATCGACGGGGAAGTCGGATTCGCGCGGATACGGCTGCAGCATGATGGTCTCGCCCTGGCGGCCCGCGAGCGGCGCGACGGCCTGCCAGATCTCCTCCGTGACGAAGGGCATCAGCGGATGCAGCAGTCGCAGATACGCTTCGAGCACTTCGAGCAGCGTGCGGCGGGCGCCGCGTTTCTGCGCCGCGCTGGCGGACTCCGACTGCAGCGCCGGCTTCGACAGTTCCAGGTACCAGTCGCAGTATTCGTACCAGGCGAACTCGTACAGCTTCTGCGCGGCGAGGTCGAAACGGTATTCGCCGAGCAGGCGGCGCACGTCTTCGACGGTCGAGCCGAGGCGCGAACGGATCCAGCGGTCCGGGATCGAGTACTCGATGTCGCCGCTGAGGCCGTTGTCCTGGCCTTCCGTATTCATCAGCACGTAGCGTGCGGCGTTCCAGAGCTTGTTGCAGAAGTTCTTGTAGCCATCGACGCGTCCCAGGTCGAAGCGGATGTCGCGGCCCATGGTCGCAAGCGAAGCGAACGTGAAGCGCAGCGCGTCGGTGCCGTAGGAAGGAATGCCGTCGGGGAACTGTTTGCGCGTCGCCTTCTCGATCTTGCCCTTGAGCTGCGGCTGCATCATGCCGCTCGTGCGCTTCGCCACCAGCGATTCGAGGTCGATGCCGTCGATCAGGTCCAGCGGGTCGATGATGTTGCCCTTGGACTTCGACATCTTGTCGCCGTTCTCGTCGCGGATCAGGCCGGTGATGTAGATCTCGCGGAACGGCACGTCGCCTGCGAACTTCATGCCCATCATGATCATGCGCGCGACCCAGAAGAAGATGATGTCGAAGCCGGTGACCAGCACCGAGGTCGGATAGAACTTCTTCAGTTCCGGCGTTTCATCGGGCCAGCCGAGCGTCGAGAACGGCCACAGCGCGGAGGAGAACCAGGTGTCGAGCACGTCGTCGTCGCGCTTGAGCACGACATCGTTGCGATTCAGTGCGCCTTGCGCCTGCTGCATGGCATCCGCTTCGGTGCGCGCGACATAGACATTGCCCTGGTCGTCATACCACGCGGGGATCTGGTGACCCCACCAGAGCTGGCGGCTGATGCACCAGTCCTGGATGTTGTTCATCCACTGGTAATAGGTTTTCGCCCAGTGATCCGGCACGAAGCGGATGCGGCCGTCTTCGACGGCTTTCGTCGCCGGCTCGGCCAGCGGTGCGATGCGCACGTACCACTGATCGGTGAGCCACGGTTCGAGCACGGCGCCGCTGCGGTCGCCGCGCGGCACCTGCAGCGTGTGCGGTTCGATCTTTTCCAGCAGGCCTTGCGCTTCGAGATCCGCGACGATGCGCTTGCGGGCTTCGAAGCGGTCGAGGCCGCGATAGGCTTCCGGCACCGCATCGTTCAGCGCGGCGTTGTGGTCGAGCACATTGATCAGCGGCAGATCGTGACGCTTGCCGATTTCATAGTCGTTGAAGTCGTGCGCCGGCGTGATCTTGACGCAGCCGGAGCCGAACGCCGGATCGACGTACTCATCGGCAATGATCGGAATCAGGCGCTCGGTCAGCGGGAGATGGATCTTCTTGCCGATGAGATGTTTGTAACGCTCGTCTTCCGGATGCACCGCGACCGCGGTATCGCCGAGCATCGTTTCGGGACGCGTGGTCGCCACCACGAGCTGTCCGGTGCCGTCGGCGAGCGGATAGCGCAGGTGCCACAGCGATCCCTGCTCGGGCTCCTGCATCACTTCGAGATCGGACAGCGCGGTGTGCAGCACGGGATCCCAGTTCACGAGGCGCTTGCCGCGATAGATCAGGCCTTCCTCGTACAGGCGCACGAACACTTCGGTGACGGCGACCGATAGTCCTTCGTCCATCGTGAACCGGTCGCGCGTCCAGTCGACCGAGTTGCCGAGGCGGCGTTCCTGCCGCGAGATCGTGTCGCCCGACTGCGCCTTCCATTCCCAGACCTTCTCGACGAAAGCTTCACGCCCGATGTCGCGACGATGCGTGCCGGCCGCATTGAGCTGGCGCTCGACCACCATCTGGGTCGCGATGCCGGCGTGGTCGGTGCCCGGCTGCCACAGCGCGCTGCGACCGTCCATGCGATGCAGGCGGGTGAGGGCGTCCATCAGCGTGTGCTGGAAGGCATGGCCCATGTGCAGCGTGCCCGTCACGTTGGGCGGCGGGATCATGATGCAGTAGGGCTCGCCGGTACCGCGCGGCGCAAACCAGCCGTTTTCCTCCCAGCGCTGGTAGATGCGCTGCTCGATGTCGCGGGGGCTGTAGGACTTTTCCATGGGAACTGTGCGAGTCCGGGACAAAACGGGGCGGCGATTATAGCCGCAGGTCCTGTTCCGGGCCGGACCGGTTTGCCCGGCCATCCACGGCTCCCCGATACTTCCGCGGATGACTGCCTCCGAACTCTTCATCGCCGCCGTGGCTGCCGCCGCGGCCGGCCTGGTCAACGCCATCGCCGGCGGCGGCACGCTGATCAGTTTTCCCGTGCTGCTGGGCCTCGGCGTGCCGCCGATCGCCGCCAACGTGACGAATGCGGTGGCGCTGTCGCCGGGTTATTTCGGTGCGACCCTGGCACAGCTCGGCCAGCTCCGCGGTCAGGAAAGGCGGTTCCGGATCTGCCTGCCCGCGGCGATTCTGGGCGGAATCGCCGGTGCATGGCTGCTGCTGCGGACCCATGAGCACACGTTCCAGAAGCTCGTGCCCTTCATGCTGCTGTTCGCGTCGCTGCTGCTGGCTTTCCAGAATCGCGTGCGCGAGTTCGTCGTGCGGCGCCTCGCTTCCGATGGCGACGGGCATGAAAACCTGGCGCCGGCGACCGTCGCCGTCATGCTCGCGAGCATCTACGGCGGCTTCTTCACCGCCGGCATGAGCGTCATCGTCCTGGCCGTGCTCGGCGCGACGCTGCACGATTCGCTGACCCGATTGAATGCGCTCAAGCAAGCCGTCGCCTTCAGCGTGAACATCGCCGCGGCCGTGTTCTTCGTGTTCTCAGGCCAGGTGCTCTGGATCGTCGCGGCCGCGATGGCCGCCGGCGCGGTCGTCGGTGGCATGATCGGCGGCCGTGTCGCCGGCCGGATGAATGCCGACCCGCTGCGCTGGACCGTCGTCGCCGTCGGTGCGGGACTCGCGGTTTATTACTGGGTCAGGGGTTGAGACGAAGAATCAAGGAATGGCCGCAAAAAGCGCAGAAGACGCGAAAGTAAGAAATCCGGAGTTCTGACCTTGCGCCTTTTGCGCTTTTTGCGGCCATTCTCTTCCGAGAGGTTCACATGTCTGCCGATCGTTTCCGTTACTACCTGCGTGTGCGCTACGGCGAATGCGATGCGCAGAAGGTCGTCTTCAACGCGCGCTACGCCGACTACGTCGACCTCGCGACGGCGGAATGGCTGCGGGCACTCGGCTTCGAGCACGAACTGCAGAGCGGCGAACTCGACTACCAGCTCGTCAAGCAGACGCTCGAATGGAAAGCCCCGGCGCGCTACGACCAGGTGATCGAAGCCTCCGTCGCGGCGAAGCACATCGGCAACACGTCATTCACGCTCGCAACGGAATTCCGCATCGCCGGCGCCGAGCCGGTCATCGCCACGGCCGAAACCGTCTATGTCCATGTCGATACCCGGACCCTGACGAAGCGCTCGCTGCCGCAGTCGTGGCGCGATGCGTTCCAGCGCGGTGCGACGGATACGGTGGATCATGCCGGGTGGCTGGGGATCAGGAAGTAAGAGGGGGATTGGTACGCAAAAGGCGCAAGGAAGAACGCAAAAGGCACAAGTTTCGAAAGTCCCAGAGAGAACTTTTTGCGCTTCTTGCGTTCCTCATTGCGCCTTTTGCGTACCAATCCTGTTCTTCCTCAAAGATTGTGCGTATCCAGCTCGCACCCGCGCTCGCGATACACCTTGTAGCGCTCGCGTGACAGCCGCTTGTTCTCGGGATCGACGTCGACGATCTCGGCGACACGTTCGAAGTGTTCGAAATCGTCGGGCAGGCGGTTGACGAGGTTGATCAGCAATTGTCGATGACTCTGCGGTGCGGCCGCTTCGCCGATCAGGACCACGACGCGTTCGTGCGATGCACCGTTGCCGGTGTTGATCTCGTGGGGAATGAAGGCGCGGTCGTTGAACGTCCACAGCAGTTCGTCGAGGCGCTGAGCTTCCGCCTGCGACGATGTCTGCACGTAGACCTTCAGATTCTGGTCGTAGGCTTTCTCCACCAGGCGGCAGGCGATGCGCAGGCGGGCATCCGGGCCCTCCTGCGACAGCACGTAGAAATCGACGCGGGCCACGCGACTACCGGTTGATCAGGTAGTCGACCAGCAACGGCACCGGGCGGCCCGTGCTCGACTTGTTGGCGCCCGACTGATACGCGGTGCCGGCCACGTCCAGATGCGCCCACTTGAGTCCTTCCGTGAACTTGGCGAGGAAGCAGGCCGCGGTGATGGCGCCGCCTTCGCGGCCGGCGACGTTCGCCATGTCGGCGAAGTTGCTCTTGAGTCCTTCGGCGTATTCCTCGCCGAGCGGCAGCGGCCAGGCGCGATCGTCGCTGCGGTTGCCGGCCTCCTGCAGCGCTTCGCTCAGTGCGTCGTCGTTGCTGAACAGGCCGCAGTAGTGACTGCCGAGCGCCATGACGCAGGCGCCGGTGAGCGTCGCGATGTCGATGAGCGTGTCGGGCTTGAAGCGGCGCGCGTAGGTGATCGCATCGCACAGGATCAGGCGTCCCTCGGCGTCGGTGTTCAGCACTTCGATGGTCTGGCCCGACATGCTCTTCACGATGTCGCCGGGCTTGGTGGCGCGGCTGCCGGGCATGTTTTCGCAGGCGGGTACGACGCCGACGAGATTGATCGCCAGTTCCAGTTCCGCGATCGCCTTGAACGTGCCGAGCACGCTGGCGGCGCCGCTCATGTCGAACTTCATTTCATCCATCGCGGGCGGCGGCTTGAGCGAAATGCCGCCGGTATCGAAGGTCACGCCCTTGCCGACCAGCACGACCGGCGCCTTGCTGCGCTCGGCGCCGTAGTACTCGAGCACGATCAGACGCGCCGGTTCTTCGGTGCCCTCGGTGACGGACAGGAACGAACCCATCTTGAGCTTGCGGCAATCGGCTTCGTTGAGCACTCGCGTCTTGATGCTGCGGTACTCGCGCGACAGGGTCTTCGCGGCATTCGCGAGATACGAGGGCGTGCAGACATTGCCGGGCTGATTGGCGAGGTCGCGCATGAGCGACATGCCGGCACTGATGCCGCGGCCGTGTTCGATGCCGCGTTCGACGCTGCTGCGGTCGCTGCGAGTCGCTGCGACACCGAATTTCGCGAGCCGCGACTTCGGCCGCTTGTTGGCCGTCTTGTGATCCGGAATGCGATACGCCGAGTTGCCGGCGACTTCCGCGGCGATGCGCGCGAGCGTGTAGGTGTCCGCGTCCTTCGCGCCGTCGAGTGCGAGATAGCTGACCGCCTCCCGTGCGTTCGTCTTGCCGATGGCCGTCAGCGCCGAGTTGAGCGCGCGTCGATACTGTTTGCGATTGAACGCGCTCTTGGCGCCCAGACCGATGGCAATGATGCGTTCGCACGGGCCGCCATCGAGATCCGCGAGCGTGACGACATCGCCGGTCTTGCCGCGCAGATCACCTTTCTTCACCAGCTTCGCCAGGCGTCCGCCGCTGCGGGCGTCGATCTCGGCTGCCGCATCGGACAGGACGCCTTTGTCGTACACGCCGACGATCGCGCATTCGGTGCGCTGCCGCGCGGGCGCGCTGGTGGTCGCAAAAAATTCCATGGGCCGTCCTCTTCTCAAGGTTTACGCAGGATGCCGTGTCGCTTAACGTATGCGCCGGCAGAACGAAGGCCGGAGATTGTATCCGCCCTGTTCGCGCTGAGGTATCCGCGCTGCGTACGCTCGATCGCTATGTCTTTCGCGAAGTCGCCGTCACCTGGCTGGCCGTGACGGTCGTACTGCTTGCGATCCTGCTGGCGAACCAGCTCGCACGCGTGCTGTCGCAGGCGGCCGCCAACGACTTTCCGCGCGAAGTCGTCTTTGCCCTGATCGGACTCACGACCACCGGCAACCTCTCGATCATCATGCCGATCGGTTTCTTCCTCGCCATCATGCTGGCGCTCGGCCGGCTGTATCACGAGAGCGAGATGGCGGCGATCCAGGCCTGCGGCGTGGGACCGGCGGGCCTGTTCCGGCCGATCACCTTGCTGGGCATCGTCATCGTGGCGCTGCTCGCCTGGCTGTCCTTCATCGCGATTCCGGCGGCGAGTGCGCGAGCGCAGGCCATCCGCGCCGAGGCGCTGCGCGATGCGCAGTTCGGACTGCTCGAACCGGGCCGGTTCCGTACCTTCGGCGGCGGCAACATCGTGTTCTATGCCGAGCGCGTGGACGAGAACGGCATCCTGCACAACGTGAACGTGTTCATCGAACGCCCCGTGAAGACGGATGAATCAGGCGACGCGCGCGAAGTGCAGCCTGCGAGCCGTTTCGAGATCTGGACGGCCACGCGCGCCGAGCAGCGCGGAGCGGGGCAGGCGGAGCAGACCTTCGTGCTCTATGACGGCGAGCGCTACGAAGGCGTGCCCGGCGAGGGTCAGTTCCGCATCATCAGGTTCAGCGAGGGCGGCATTCCGATCCGCCTGGGCGATCCGGCCGGCCGGGCCTCGAAGGCGGACATGAAACTGACGGCCGAACTGCTCGATTCGACCGACCTGAAGGACGTGGCCGAACTGCACTGGCGCATCGCGACGCCGGTGAGCGCGCTGGTGCTGATGATGCTGGCCGTGCCGCTCGCGCGTCTGCGGCCGCGACAGGGCCGCTTCGGCAGGATGGGCATCGCGATCCTCGCGTACTTCATCTACTACAACTCGCTGGTGGCGGCGCGCACCTGGATCGAAAACGGCGTGGCGCCGCAGTCCCTCGGCCTGTGGTGGGTGCATGTCATCGCGCTGGTCGCTGCGGCGTTGCTGCTGCTCAGGGCCTATCCGATCGGGCGCGTGCGGCCCGCGGCGGTGAGCTGACATGTCGCTGCTGTCGCGTTACGTGATGCGCAATGTCATCGGCTACACGCTGCTGGTGCTGCTGGTGCTGGCGGTACTGAACGGCCTGTACCTGCTCATCTCGCAGCAGGACGAAGTGGGGGTCGGCAACTACACCGGCGTGAGCGCATTGATGTACGTCGGCCTGAACCTGCCGCAGACGGCATTCGACATGCTGCCGATCGCCTCGCTCATCGGCGCGCTGCTGTCGCTGGGGAATCTCGCTCGTTCGCTGGAACTGGTGGTGATCCGGGCGGCGGGCGTGTCGGTGGTGCGCATCGGCGCGTGGGTGTTCGGTGCCGGTGTGCTGCTGATGGCGGCGACCTGGGCGCTCGGCGAGTACGTCGCGCCGCCGCTGGAGCAGTACGCGCGCGAGATGAAGACCTTCCAGAAATTCCAGGACTACAGCATGGCCGGCAACCGCGCGGCCTGGGCGAAGGACGGCGACACCATCCTGTCGGTGCAGCGCCAGAGCGCCGAGAACAGTTTCGGCGGCGTCTATGTATTCCAGTTCGATGCGCAGCGCCGGCTGCTGAGCGTCGGCAAGGCCGGCAATGCCAGCATCGACAAGCAGAACCGCTGGACCCTGGGCGACTATCGCCAGTCGAAAGTCGAGAACGATCGCATCGTTCCCGAGCAGCATGCCTCCGCGACCCTCGAGACCAATCTCTCGGCAGAGTTCCTCGGCCTTGCAGCCATCAAGCCGGATGCGATGCCGGTGCGCGCGCTGACGGGATACATCGCGCACCTGAAACGTAATGGGCTGGATGCGAATTCGGCCGAGGCTGCCATGTGGGCGCGCATCGCCCGCACGGTGGCCGTGTCCATCATCGTCGTGCTCGCGGTGCCGTTCGCGTTCGGACCGATGCGCTCGACCGGCACGGGTGCGCGTACGGTAGTGGGCATCATGGTCGGCGTCCTGTTCCTGCTGCTGGCGCGCCTGATGGACAGCAGCGGCGCGATCTTCGATCTGCCGCCCATCGTCGTCGGCTGGACGCCGACGGTGGTGCTGGCGCTGATCACTGGAGTTGCGGTGTCCCGTGTCCGCTGAGGTTGCGATGATCCAGACGCCTCCTGCCGGCCTCCTCAGGCGTCTCGGTGCGATGGTCTACGACTGCCTGCCGATCTTTGCCTTCATGGTCGTCGCCACGGTGCCGTTCCTGCCGTTCCTGAAAGGCCGCGTGCTGGTGGCGGAAGAGGTGGGCTGGCTGGCGCACCTGTATCACCTCGTGCAGATCGCCGTCGTCGCCGGATTTTTCATCTTTTTCTGGACGCGACGCGGCCAGACAGTGGGCATGCTCGCCTGGCGTCTGCGCCTGGAGCGGCACGATGGTGCGCTGCTTTCCGTCGGCGATGCCCTGCGGCGGCTCGGCGCCGTCTTCGTGCTGTGCGTGCCGTTCCTGATCGGCTACTGGTGGATCTGGCACGACTGGCCGAAAACGCCGCGCGTGGCGGCGAACTGCATTGCGCTCGCGCCGCTGGCGATTGCCTACCTGTGGATCTGGATCGATCGCGACAAACAGGCGTGGCCGGATCGGTGGACGAAGACGCGCGTGGTATTGCTGCCGAAGCGCGCCCGCTGAATTTCCTGTGGGGCCGGCTTTAGCCGGCCTCTGGAAAGATGTCAGGCTGAAGCCTGACCTACAGGCAGAGGCCGGCTGAAGCCGGCCCCACAGGCAGAGCAAATCCTTATGTCAGGGCCATTGGGCTGAAGCCGGCCCCACAGGCGGCCTTACTTCTTCACCAGCGAATCCGCCGGCTTGAAGATCAGCTCGTACTTGTAGTCGGCGATCTCGTACACCCAGCCCTGCAGGCGGGCATTGGTTTTGCCGGACTCTTCCTCGCTGCTCGCCTTCGGCGCATTGCCTTCACCATCGGCAGGCGCCTGGGTCTCGACGTGGAACTGCTTTGCCAGCGCATCGTCGTAGGACGTCTTCGCGGCGACATAGTGCTTGTCATCCTTCGAGAATCCGTCGAGTTCCACGACCAGGCCGTCGAACGTCCGGAAGGTCGCATGCGCGACGGACTTGTCGGCAGCGAAGTCCTGGGCCGGACGTACGTCCGAGAGCGTGAGGCCGGCGAGTGCGGTGGCCATGTTGTTCGCCGCGAACGTATCCGCTTCCTTGCCTTTCGGCAGCCCCGCAACCTTGAAGTCGGCATCGGCGCGTGCGGCCTTGGCGATCGTGTATGGCTTGCCGCTGCCGACGGTGATCGCCGCGGACTGCACGCGATCGGCGCCGATGTCGAGCACGGCAGTCTGCAGCCAGTCGTGCGGCGTCGCCGAGGCTTCGATGCTCTCGTTCGTCTGCCAGCTGGCCGGTTCGCCCGTGCGGCGAACATAGGAGCCCTTCGTGCCGGCGTTCTTGCCGACGATCAGATCGACAGGCTGTGCCGTGCCGACGAGTTCGACGCGCGTGCCGGCTGCCGCGGCGTCCGCGACATCCTCCACGCCGAGCGCAGGGTAGTTGTCCGGATTCGAGGTTTTCTCTTCGATCGACCTGGCGTCCGCCAGCGACTGCAACAGGCGCCGCACTTTCGCCGCATCGGCGGGATAGCTCGAGCGTTGCGCGACCTGCCAGTGCGATTCGCCGCGCGTGAGTTCCACGGCGGGTTCGTTGCCTGCCTTGTAGAGGCGGATCGCGGTGATTTTGTCGAGATCCTGCTTCAGTCCGGGATAGAGCAGATCCGATTTCTGCGCGGATGAACGTGGATTCGCCAGCCACAGGCCAGCGGCGAGCACGACGATTGCGATCAGGCCAAGGAGGGAAAGATTGCGTGACGTCATGGGAGCTTTCTCAACCGGTATGCGCCGCGGCCCGGCCGGCACGCAGCCGGCGCCGTCGCGTGATCGCGAGCGCAATGGCGGCGATGGCGATCAGGGTCGGGATCAGCGCGATGTTGATCAGTTTGAGCCGGGAGCCGAGACCTTCGATTTCCACGTCGAGGCTGCGGCGTACTTCGCGCAATTCCTTGCGGATGCGCCCGCGTTCCTGGGTGAAGCGGGTCAGCTCGGCTTCCTGTTCCGGCGAGAGCGTCAGTTCTTCCTGGTTCGCGCGGCTCGCCTGCAATTGAGTGAGTTTCTGTTCGGTGTCGCGCAGTTCCTCGTCGAGCTGCTTTTCGGTCGCGCGCAGCCGGTCGTCGGCACGGCGACGCAGTTCATCGACCTTCGTGAACGGGCGGAAGAAGCTCTGGCGGCCGCGGATGCTGATCAGATCCGAACTGCCGGCGAGGTTGTCGATGGCATTGGCGAGAAAGTCGCCGTTGTTCGCCCAGGCCATCATCATGCGCTGACCGAACACGTTCTGGGTGCGCACCCACAGCGGGTCGGCAAGGATGTCCGTGTCCGCGACCAGAATGATGTTCGCATCGCCCGCAGTTTCCTTCAGCGCCTGGCCGGCGGTGGCGCCTTCCGGCGCGCTGGGAAACGCGGACTTCAGCTTGCCGTGGATGCGCGCCGCGACAGCGTAACGCTCACCCGTTGCCTTGAAGCCATCGAGCAGCGACTGGCTGTCGGGCAGGAAGGCGAGTTTCGCCGCCGGTAGCAGCGCTGCGTTGGTGCTCGACTGGATCAGCGGTTCGAATTCGATCGTCGCGCCTTCCTTCCTGCCCAGCACGCCGGCCGTCATGACGTTGATGGAATCCAGCGCCGAGGTCACCACGTCCTTGCCGTTCATGCTGGCGCGATTGAAGCCGACGATGGCGATGTGCTGCGAGGGCGGCTGATTGGCCTGCAGCGACACGGTCAGGCCCAGTTCGCGATCGCCGAGGATCTGGCCCGGATCGTAGGTCACGCCCCAGGCATCGAGCAGCGGGCCGAGCGTCGAGGAGCGTCCGCCGGCCATGCCGCCCATCTGGGCCATCTGCGCCGCCTGCGGATCGTTCTCCGACTGCGGGTCCATGAAGGCGATCAGCTTGCCGCCGCGCATCACGAACTGATCGATCGCGTAGAGAGTCTTGGGCGACAGTTCGCGCGGATGCACGATCATCAGCGTGTCGATGTCAGGCGCGATCTCCGCAATGTCGGTTGCGAGGGTCTGCACATCGAACAGCTGATGGATCTGCGCGATGCTGGCCCAGCCCGGACGCATGCCACCGGAGGCGGGATCGAACGAGGCGTCGACGGGCAGGGCCGCGATGAGTCCGAGCTTGGCGCGCTTCGTGTTCTCCAGCCGATGGATCAGGCTGGCCACGTCGTACTCGAGAAACTCTTCCTTGTCAGGCTGGAAGAACGGAATGATTTCGCGTCCGTCGGTCGAGTTCGTGCCGGCGAGGCCGAAGTACAGTGATTCGCCCTGGCCGCCG
Organism: Povalibacter sp.; assembly: GCF_036735925.1. Lineage (NCBI taxonomy): Bacteria > Pseudomonadati > Pseudomonadota > Gammaproteobacteria > Steroidobacterales > Steroidobacteraceae > Povalibacter > Povalibacter sp. The sequence goes on along the minus strand of NZ_DAINNK010000004.1, from coordinate 97,123 downwards.
AACGGCACGGCCTGCAGTCCGAACTCGGTGGCACGGTCTTCGTCCTCGGAGAACGGCTGCGGATCGACCACGTTCAGCCGCAGCTTGCCCTTCGAACGCTGCGCCATTTCTTCCAGCAGTTCCTGCACGCGCTGCGCGTAAGCGCGGATCTGCGGCGACTGCCGGCTCGCCTCCTGCGAGAAGAAGAAATAGAGATTGATGGGTTCCTGAAGCGACGCAAGGATGTTCTGCGTGCCCGGCGCGATCGAGTACAGCTTGCTCTCGGTGAGATCGAGCCGTGCGCCGCGCAGCGCGAACGTGAGCAGGATCGTCACGCCGATGAACAGCAGGGCCAGCGCCACCAGGGCGCCCAGGCCGAACACCTTGCGTCCGGCAGTCGATTTGTTGTTGCTCATGTCAGTCGGCCTTCTTCATTTCCAGCACGATGGCGGTCGCCGCCAGCCACACGACGATGAGCGTCGCGAAGTAGAGCAGGTCGCGCAGGTCGATCACGCCCTTGGCGACGGAGGTGAAGTGCGTGAGGAACGACAACGAGGCGAGCGCGTCGACGATCGTCTGCGGCAGCCAGCCGCTGAACACGTTGATGACCGGACCGAAGCCGGTGAGCAGGAAAAAGAACAGGCAGAGCACCGCGGTCAGGATGAAGGCGATGACCTGGTTGCGCGTCGCCGCCGACAGGCAGCTGCCCACCGCAAGGAAACCGCCAGCCATCAGGAAGCTGCCGATGTAGGCGCCGACGATGGTGCCGTTGTCCGGGTCGCCGAGATAGTTGACGGTGATCCACATCGGGAACGTCAGCGCCAGCGCGACGCCGGCGAAGGCCCAGGCCGCGAGGAACTTGCCGAGCACGGCCTGCCATAGCGTGACCGGCAGCGTCATCAGCAGTTCGATGGTCCCCGACTTGCGCTCTTCCGCCCACAGCCGCATCGACAATGCCGGCATCAGGAACAGGTACAGCCACGGGTGATAGTTGAAGAACGGCGCCAGATCCGCCTGGCCGCGCTCGTAGAAGCCGCCGAGGAAGAACGTGAACGCGCCGGTGAGGATCAGGAAGATCACGATGAACACGAAGGCCAGCGGCGTCGCGAAGTAGCTGGCGAACTCGCGTTTGAACAGGGCACAGACGTTACGCATGGGCGACTGCTCCCTGTGTAGTGATCGTGCGGAAGACATCGTCAAGCCGTCCGGACGGCGCGCGCGCGGCGAGCTGCTGCGGCGTGTCGTCGGCGAGGATGCGGCCGTTGGCGATGATGATGGCGCGATTGCAGACCGCATCGACCTCTTCGAGGATGTGGGTCGAGATCACGATGATCTTGTCCTTCGCCATCGCATTGATGAGCGTGCGCACTTCGTGCTTCTGGTTGGGGTCGAGACCGTCGGTCGGTTCGTCGAGGATCAGCACCGGCGGATCGTGCAGCAGCGCCTGCGCGAGTCCGACGCGGCGCTTGAAGCCCTTGGAGAGGGTTTCGATCGCCTGGTCCAGCACGCTGCCGAGCGCCAGGCGGCCGATCACGTCATCGAGGCGGCTGCGGCGCCGGTCGGCGGTCAGCTCGCGGATGTCGGCGATGAAATCGAGAAAGGCGCGGACGTTCATTTCGGCGTAGGCCGGGGCGCCTTCGGGCAGGTAGCCCATGCAGGCCTTGGCGGCGATCGGCGCGGAGTCCACGTCGTGGCCGCACACCCGGATGCTGCCCGAGGTCGGCGCGAGGAAGCCGGTGATCATTTTCATGGTGGTCGACTTGCCGGCGCCGTTCGGGCCGAGGAAGCCGAGCACCTCGCCCGGCGCCACCTGGAAGCTGATGTCATCGACCGCGGTGAGCGGTCCGTAGCGTTTGGTCAGATGATTGATCTCGATCATGTCGCTAGCGCTTTGTTCTTGATGGAAAAGCCTGTCGTGTGACCGCACCGTTTCCCGCGGAGTTCACGATGGCTCGTTGAAGTTTGGTGATTTCGATGGCGGGGTAGCCAACGAAACCGGCGGCGATTTTTCTACGGGGCCGCCGGAGTTTTCAAGAAATGTCGCGGCCGACGGCCGGTACATGACGTCGACTTAATCGCCGCCGTGCGGGTGAAGGCGCCCGGCGGGGATGGATTATTTGGCAGTGCGAAAAATCCTGAATTACCCCGCCCTGGCGTCCGACCGTCTCCAGAACCTCGTTTTTCCGGGGATTCTTGTGGAAGAAATCACATCGCGGCTGTTGTGCTGCGATACAGCAATCTGTATATTTGGCATCGCAAAATGACGCAGCGGCAGCCACCGGACGAAAGTCCGGGAACTGAATGAGCTCCGCCGGGTCAATGCACAGGTTGCTGACGGTTGTGACGATCCAGAGATGACACGACCGATTGCTCGAATCCCCCTGATTGGCCGGACTATCGCAAGATACCCGGCCTTTTTTTTGCCCGCGTTTTCCTAGCTCCTGGCGGCGCGCGCTTCGATATCGGCCTTGTGCGTGCGCAGGAACTTGCGGATCTCGGGGACCGCGGGGCGATCGGCAATGCGGCCGATGAGTTCGGCCAGTTCATGCCAGGGCTTGCCCCATTTCAGCAGGCGCACCGCATCCGCCAGCATTTTTTCCTTCAGGTCGGCGGCGACGGCCTTCGGGGCTGGCTCGGGCCTGGCAGTCGCTGCCGCGGGTCGACTGGCAGGCCTGGCTTCGGGACGGGATGCCGATTTCGCAACGGGCGGAGCCGCTTTCGGGGCCGGTGCTGTCGCGGCTTTCCCTGGCGTCGGAACCCGCAGCTTCGGCATTTCGCGGGTCGCATCGTCCGCCGGCCGAACCGTCCTGACCGGCGCGGTCTTGACGATCGTGGGCGCCTCGACCGTCTGGCTGGCGCCTGTGCCGGTGTTTGCCTTGTCCGGATCGGCGAGCGGCACGAAGCGCTGGATGTGCTGGATGCCGACGAGGTTCGCCAGAAAGGCCATCAGTTCCAGGGATTCGGCGAATCGACCGTCCCCCATGGCCTGCCGCGTCTCGCAGTGGGATTTCAACTCCAGGATCTTCTGCCGCGCCACTTCCAGTACCCAGCGGGTCGGCCGGTCGTGTTTCGGCCACGGCTGCACTCGGGCATAGGCCGCATCGCTGAGTTCGACGTATTTGAGGTGCAGATCGACGCTCGTCAGCCACTTGTCGATCTGCTCCGTGATGCGGCGATCCGCTGGGGTCATGACAGCTCCGGTTCAATGCGCCGGATTATGCAACGGCCATTTGCCGCCATTCTGAGATGGCGCTCCCAGAGGAAGGGCGAAAGCTGGGAATCCCCAACCCGAAGTAGCTCCGGACGGGGCTCTGCCTTAGGCTGGGCATCCGGCAGCTGACAGGGATGTGGCCATGCGCGAATGGATTGCAGGGGTGGCGTTGTGGAGCGTCATGGCTTCGGCGCCCGCACAGGGCGATTGCGACGGCATTCGCATCGACTACGAAGCGTCGATTCCTTCGATCAACACGGCGATGGCGCCCTGGTCGGAAATTCCACGGAATTTTCCGCAGGCGCGCGGCATCACGTCACGCACGATCCATGTGACGGCCGGGCGCCTCATCGAGATCCAGCGCGGCACCGCCATCAAAGCCACCATCAGCAAGGACATGCTGACGCCAGCGCCCGGTATTCACTTCCGCGACAGGGAAGGACGGGAAATCCTCTGGGTCGGCTACGAGCAGGTGCCGCTGCATCTCCTCACGATCCGCTCCGCCGACGAACGCATTCGCTACAGCAGCCTGACGGGCAAGGCTCGACGCACGGCGATCGACGAGCCCGACGATGACACCGCGGATGCGCTGCTGTCGCTGGAGTCGTCGGCCGAGATGATCGGCGAGCGCGAATATGCAGGGGCCCGCTGCATGGCGAAGCGCATTCCCATGCTCGGCGCCCGGACCGAGACCTGTGTGCGCCAGTATCACGGCTGGCCGGTAGCGCTGTACCTGCAGTTCGACATGCCGGAGAACGGCGGATTGCAGTGGTTTCGCGCAACGAAGATCGTTCAGGGCGCCTGCATGCCTGAGCACGAAGCCGCTGTGCCTGCCGATGCGCAGTTCGTCGACCGGCTCGCGAAGAAGAAACGCCGATCAGGCGCCTGATGAGCGTAAGCCCTTGATCGCGCACGAGAGGGAATGGCGCTCCCAGAGGGATTCGAACCCTCGTACCAGCCTTGAGAGGGCTGTGTCCTAGGCCTCTAGACGATGGGAGCGCAGATGAACCGTCCGGTAGGAACGCCGGCCGAGGCTGTATTATAGGCGGCGCTCTCACTGTCTCAAGCGGCGGCGCTCATTGAACGACCATACCTCTAAAGAACTTCCGACTGACACCGGCAAGCCGCTGATCGTTGCGCGCGATGGTCACCCGATCTCCCGGGCGAATATTTCCCCGAATGCATTGAAGGTGCTGTATCGGCTGAAAGAGGCCGGTTACCAGGCATTCCTCGTCGGCGGCGCCGTTCGCGATCTGCTGCTCGGCATCGAGCCGAAGGACTTCGACGTTGCCACCAATGCGCATCCGGATCAGGTCAAGCAGCTGTTTCGCAACTGCCGGCTGATCGGCCGGCGCTTCCATCTCGCCCACGTGCGTTACGGTTACGAGATCATCGAAGTCGCGACCTTCCGCGCCGCGCATACGCCCATCGACGAGGACAACAGCGTCGATGAAGGCGGCCATCGCGTGCTCGATGCGCGCGGCAGGATCCTGCGCGACAACCTGTACGGCACGATCGAAGAAGACGTCTGGCGCCGCGATTTCACCGCCAATGCGCTCTACTACAACATCGAAGACTTCTCGGTGTGGGATTACGTCGGCGGCGTGGCCGACGCGCGCGCCCGCGTGCTGCGATTGATCGGCGATCCGGAAACCCGCTATCGCGAAGATCCGGTGCGCATGCTGCGTGCCATCCGTTTTGCCGCGAAGCTCGATTTCGGGATCGAGGCCGCCACTGCGGCGCCGATCAGCAAGCTGGCGTGGATGCTCGATGGCGTGCCGCCGGCGCGGCTGTTCGACGAGATCAACAAGCTGTTCCTATCCGGTACCGCCGTCCGTGCCTTCGATCTGCTGGTGCAATTCGGACTGCTCGAACATCTGTTTCCTGATCTGGCCGGCGCCTTGCAAGAGCAGCCCGACAGCGCGGCGGCGCGGCTGCTGCGGCTCGGACTCGAAGGCACCGACGAGCGTGTGCGGGCCGACAAATCGGTCACGCCGACGTTCCTGTTCGCGCTGCTGCTGTGGCCCGCCATCACCCGGACCTATCAGAAGCTCGGCGCGCAGCAGGGCAGCGAAATCCAGCAGATGGCCAATGCGTGCGAACTGGTGACCGCGAAGCAGCAGTCGCGCATCGCCGTTCCCAAGCGCTTCACGCTGCCGATGCGCGAGGTCATCGCCATGCAGCCGCGGTTCGCCCTGCGTTCCGGTCGTCGCGCGCTGCGGCTGCTCGATCATCCGCGGTTTCGCGCGGCCTATGATTTTCTGCTGTTGCGGGCCGCCGCCGGCGAGGTCGATGCAGAACTGGCCACCTGGTGGACGGAAATCCAGACACTGTCGCCGGACGAGCGTATCGCGCGCGTCGAGCAGCGTCCGTCCGGTTCGCAGCCTGCGCATGCCGACGGTCCGCGTCGCCGCCGCCGTCGCCGACGTCATCCTGCGGCCAGCAATCCCTGACGCGCTGCTTCGATGTCCACGCTCTGGGTGCCGGCGTACATTGCAGTCGGCAGCAATCTCGACGATCCGCTCGCGCAGGTGCGTCTTGCCCTGGAAAAATTGCGGACACTCGCAGCGAGTCGCCTGATCCGCGTCTCGCGGTTGTATCGCTCGGCGCCGCTCGGCCCGCAGGATCAACCCGAGTTCGTCAATGCGGTCGCAGGAGTGCTCACGCAACTGTCGCCGCGCGAGTTGCTGCAGACACTCAAGCAACTGGAAGCGGACCTGGGGCGCGCCTCGCCGGTGGTGCGCTGGGGGCCACGCCGGATCGATCTCGATCTGCTCGTGCACGGCACTGCAAGGATCGAGGAAGCGGATCTCGTCGTGCCGCATCGTGGCGTCCCGGAGCGCAACTTCGTCCTGTATCCTTTGCACGATATCGCGCCGGACCTCATCGTTCCCGGACACGGGAGCGTTGCGAGTCTGGCCGCACGGGTTGGCGCCGCCGGACTCGTGCCACTTTCATAAAACCGATCCTGTCTCCGCATGGCCGAGAAACTTCCAACAGCGCCGCATCGCTACGTCGTGGTCGAAGGTCCGATCGGCGTCGGCAAGACCAGCCTTGCGCGGCGCCTCGCGCGCAGCTTCGGCAGCGAACTGATCCTGGAGCAGGCTGAGGAGAATCCGTTTCTCGAGCGCTTCTATCGCAATCCACGCGCGGGCGCGTTGCCGGCACAGTTGTTCTTTCTGTTCCAGCGCACGCGTCAGCTCGAAGACATTCGCCAGCACGATCTGTTCGATACGGTGCGCGTCGCCGACTATCTCATCGACAAGGACCGGCTGTTCGCGCGCCTGACGCTCGATGACGAGGAGTTCGGGCTGTACGAGCAGATCTATTCGCGCATGGCGATCGATACGCCCATACCCGATCTCGTGATCTACCTGCAGGCACCGATCGATATCCTGCTCGAACGCATTGCGCGTCGCGGCATCCGCTACGAGCAGCAGATCGATCGCGAGTATCTCGAACGTCTGCAGGAAGCATATGCGCGGTTCTTCCACGCTTATGACACATCGCCGCTGCTGATCGTGAATGCCGCGCAGGCGGACTTCGTGTCGAACGATCGCGATTACGAGCAGCTGTTCGAGCAGGTGCGACGCGTTCGCAAGGGACGGCACTACTACAATCCGCTGAAGAGCACGGCCGACTGACGACGGTATACACGGCGCCTCCGCGTTCCTGCATTGCGGTTGATGTTTGCAACCCCCTCGTTCATCCTTGGCGCCCGTCGGCCGGGGGTATGCATCTGCATCGGCTGCGTGGTCCTTCCGTGTCGTCACCGCTGACCTCTTCAGGCACGGACTCTGCGAGTCATCCATGTACAAGCACCTGCAAGAACGGTACGCGCCGCGTCCTCCGGTCAATGTGGCGACGCTGGAAAAGATGAAGGCCGAGGGCGAGAAGATCGCCTGCATCACTGCCTACGACGCGAGTTTCGCCACGCTGGTCGATGACGCCGGCATCGATGTCGTGCTGGTCGGCGATTCGCTGGGCATGGTGATCCAGGGTCACGACACGACCGTGCCGGTGACGTTGAACGACGTGATCTATCACTGCCGCGCCGTGGCGAAAGGCATGTATCGCCCGTTCCTGATGGCCGACATGCCGTTCATGACGTACTCGTCCAAGGAGCAGGCGCTCGACAATGCCGTGCGGCTGATGCAGGAAGGCGGCGCCAAGATGGTGAAGCTGGAAGGCGGCGCCGGGCAGGTCGAGATCGTCGAATTTCTTGCGAAGCACGACATCGCGGTCTGCGCGCATCTCGGGCTCAAGCCGCAGTCGGTGCACAAGGTCGGCGGCTTCCGCGTGCAGGGGCGCGAAGAGGCTGCGGCCGAACAGATGATGCGCGATGCGAAGGCGCTCGAAGCCGCAGGCGCCGATGTCGTGCTGCTCGAATGCATTCCGGCGAAACTCGGCACCGAGATCACGCAGGCATTGCACGTTCCCGTGATCGGCATCGGCGCAGGTCCGGATACGGACGGCCAGATCCTGGTGCTGTATGACGTCCTCGACATCACGGCGGGACGCAAGCCGAAGTTCTCGAAGAATTTCATGGCCGGTCGCGACAGTGCGCTGGACGCGGTCAAGGCCTACGCCGAAGCCGTCAAATCCCGCACCTATCCGGGACCGGAACACTGTTTCTGATGGATACGATCGTCCGCTCCGCAGAGCTGCGCCGTGCAGTGGCGCTATGGCGCAAGGCTTCCGAACGGGTCGCCTTCGTGCCGACCATGGGCAACCTGCACCAGGGGCACGGTGATCTCGTGCGTCGTGCGCTCGACGTTGCCGACCGCGTGGTCGTCAGCGTGTTCGTCAATCCGATGCAGTTCGGTCCGAACGAAGATTTCGCGGCGTACCCGCGGACGCCGGAGGACGATCGCCGATTGCTCGAATCGATCGGCGCCGACGTACTGTTCACGCCGGACGTCGACGAGATGTATCCGCGCGGGCAAGCCGTCTCGACGCGCGTGCAGGTGCCGGAGATCGACAGCATCCTGTGCGGCGCTTTCCGGCCCGGTCATTTCACCGGCGTCGCCACGATCGTCACGAAGCTGCTGAACCTGGTGCAGCCCGACGTCGCCCTGTTCGGCGAGAAGGATTTCCAGCAGCTCATGATCATCCGTCGCGCCGCGACGGATCTGTGCATGCCGATGGAAATCGTCGGCGTGCCGACGACGCGCGAGAGCGATGGCCTCGCCATGAGTTCGCGTAATCGCTATCTCTCCGCGGACGAGCGCAAGATCGCGCCGCAGATTCATGCGGCGCTGTCGCGTGCGCGCGAAGCGATCGAATCCGGCTCGCAGGATTTCGCGGCGCTGGAGCAGGCGGGCTTCGACGCGCTGAAGCAGCACGGCTTCCGGCCCGACTATTTCTCGATCCGTGATGCGGCGACGCTGGGTGATCCCGTGCCTGGCGTGGAGATGGTGGTGCTGACCGCCGCGCGAATCGGCCGCGCGCGCCTGATCGACAACGTCAGGGCGCAGCCGCCGCGTCGATAGTCTTTTCTGCCTGTGGGGCCGGCTTCAGCCGGCCTCAAAGAAGTCAGGAAGAATGGCCCGATGCTGGTCGAGCGCCCACGCGACATGTTCGCGAACCAAGGCCGAATCGTGATCGGCGCGTGCGCGCAATGCATGCACCACTTGTGCGGTTGACCGCGCATTGCCGAGTGCCACCGCAATGTTCCTGAGCCAGCATTCGTAGCCGATCCGCCGGATCGCGCTGCCTTCCGTACGCGAGAGAAACTCTTCTTCCGACCACGCGAACAGCTCCACGAGTTGTGGTGCATCGAGCCCGTGCCGGATCGCGAAGTCCTTCTCCACCGCGATGCGTGCGAACTTGTTCCAGGGACACACGAGCTGGCAGTCGTCGCAGCCGTAGATGCGATTGCCCATGGCCTTGCGGAACTCGACGGGTATCGATTCGCGCAACTCGATCGTGAGATACGAAATGCAGCGGCGCGCGTCGAGTTCGTAGGGCGCGACGATGGCCTGGGTCGGGCAGACATCGATGCAGGCGCGGCAGGTGCCGCAATGCCCGCTCGCCGGTTCGTCGATGGCGAGCGGCAGGTCCGTAAGAATCTCACCGAGAAAAAACCAGGAACCGGCGCTGCGGTTGATCAGATTGGTGTGCTTGCCGATCCAGCCGAGACCGGCGTCGCGTGCGAAGGCTTTTTCCAGGATCGGCGCGCTGTCGACGAAGGCGCGGTACTGCGTTCCGGCGCAGCGCCCGGAGATCCGGTCGGCGAGGCGTGCGAGACGGCTGCGCAATACCTTGTGATAGTCGCGCCCCAGTGCGTAGCGCGAGATGTAGCCGAGCTGCGGATCGGCGAGTACGTCGTCGGCCGGTGCGGCATCCGGCGGCAGGTAATCCATCCGAGCCGAGATGACGCGAATCGTGCCCGGCACGAGTTCGTCGGGTCGCGCGCGCTTGCGGCCGTGGCGGGACATGTACTCCATCTCGCCGTGGCGCCGCAGTTCGAGCCAGCGCATCAGATACGCTTCGTCGTTTTCCACGCCGATTGCGGCGATGCCGATCTGCTGAAACCCGAGTTCGCGCCCCCACTGCCGGATGTCGTCGGCGAGCGAATCGGTGGTGAAAGTGGGGAATTCTTCGGACATGGGGCAGACAGCGCAGGCGCGCGAAAGTAGCGTCAAAGTATACTGACGATCATGGCCACTCTGCCGCTCGCCATCCATACCGCCGCCCAGGTTCGCGAACTCGATCGTCATGCGATCGACGACCTGGGGATTGCCGGTTACACATTGATGACAGCGGCCGGCGATGCCGCGCTCACGACGCTGCGCAGCTACTGGCCCGCGGCGCAGCGGATCGTCGTTCTGTGCGGGCCGGGCAACAACGCGGGGGACGGTTATGTGCTGGCGCGACTGGCGCGCGCGCGGCGGCTCGATGTCGTCGTCATTGCACTGTCGGATCCGGCGTCGCTGCGCGGCGATGCGCGGCGTGCGTGGCAGGATTTCATCGCCGAAGGCGGCAGCACGCGCGACTGGTCGGACGATTGTCTCGAGAACGCGGAAGTCATCGTCGATGCGATTTTCGGCATCGGCCTGTCGCGCAATATCGACGGTGCGATGGCGCAATGCATCGCGCGCGTGAACGAGGCGGCCGCGCCGATCCTGGCGATCGACATTCCCAGCGGACTCGACGCGGATACCGGCCGCATTCTCGGCGCGGCGATTCACGCGGAGCGGACGCTGACGTTCCTCGGTCTGAAGCAGGGCTTCTATCTCGGTGACGGTCCGAACTGCACCGGCACCGTCATGTTCGACGGGCTGGAAGTGCCGGAAGCCGCACTGGCGCACGCGCAACCTGCGGCGCTGCGAATCAGCGAAGACGCGCTGGCGCGCCTGCTGCCGCGACGTCGGCGCACGACGCACAAGGGACAGCAGGGCCACGTGCTGGTCATCGGCGGCGGAGCCGGCATGGCAGGTGCGGCGCGTCTTTCCGGCGAGGCTGCGCTGCGCGTGGGCGCGGGTCTCGTGACGGTGGCCACTCGTCCCGAGAACGTCGCGGCGATCGTCACGCAGCGTCCCGAACTCATCTGTCGAGGGGTGGAGAACGCAGCGGATCTCGCCGCGTTGATCGAGCGCGCCGATGTGATCGCCGTGGGTCCGGGACTGGGGCTGGACGCCTGGGCTCATTCCGTTGCGAACTGCGCCTTTCACAGCGACCTGCCCACCGTGATCGATGCCGATGCGCTGAATCTGCTGGCGCAGTCGCCCTGCAAGAGCGATCGACGCATCCTCACGCCGCATCCCGGGGAAGCCGGGCGCCTGCTTGGCATTTCCAACGCCGACGTTCAGGCGGATCGCATCGCCGCAGCGCGCGCCATCGTCGAGCGCTACGGCGGCACGGTCGTCCTGAAAGGGGCGGGCACGCTGGTCGTCGAACGCGATGCGCTGCCGTCGATCTGCGATCAGGGCAATCCCGGCATGGCATCGCCCGGCATGGGGGATGTGCTCACAGGAGTCATTGCCGGCATCGCCGCGCAGACTGCCGAGCTCGCCGAGGCGGCGCGAGCGGGCGTGCTGGTGCATGCGATGGCCGGCGACATGGCCGCGCGGCGCGGCGAACGCGGCCTGCTCGCCAGCGATCTCTTCACGTACCTGCCGACATGCGTCAATCCGACTCAGCGCATTTGAAAGTCGCTGACGCCGACGCGATGCGCGCCTTCGGTCGTGCGCTCGGCAATGCCCTGTCGACGCAACGCGCGCGCGCGCTCGTCGTCACGATCCGCGGCGAACTGGGCGCGGGCAAGACCACATTCGTCGGCGGTGTTCTCAATGCGCTGGGATTCCAGGGTTTCGCGCGCAGTCCGACCTATACACTGATCGAGCCCTATGAATTCGCCGGCCGACAGGTTTTTCACCTCGATCTGTATCGACTCGCCGATCCCGGCGAAGTGGAAGCGCTCGGACTGCGCGATCTGCTGAACGACGATGCCGTGCTGCTCATCGAATGGCCCGAACGCGGTGCGGGTCTGATTCCACCGGCGGATCTGGCGTTGACCATCGACTACGCGGCCGAGGGGCGTGTCCTCGATGCGGCGGCGCACGGACAGGCGGGCAGGGAATTGCTGCAGCGGCTGGTTCAGATGTGACGAAGCTCCAGCATTACGAGCTATCCCCATAATTTATATTGAATTAATTTGGCGGCCGGGAGTACATTACGGCCACCATGAGGATGGCGCCGTGTGAAATGACACTCCGGGCGGTTTTTCGAACCGCGTGCGGTGTGTTGTGCGCGCTGTTCTTTGCTTCATTTGCCGTCGCTGCGTCGGATGTCACGGTCAAGGACATCCGCCTGTGGGCCGGGCCCGATAGCACTCGCGTCGTGTTCGATCTCTCGGGTCCGGCGCGCTATTCGTTCCTGACGCTGCAGAACCCGGAGCGCGTCGTCGTCGACATTCAATCGGCGCGGCTCGAGAACGCGAATCTCGCCATGCCCGAGGGGATGGGCTTCGCCAAACAGTTGCGTGCGGGCGTGCAGGGCGCCGATCTGCGCCTCGTCGTCGACCTCACCGGACCGGCGGCGCCCAAGGTGTTCACCGTCGATCCGCAGGGAGGCCTCGGCCACCGGCTCGTGCTCGACCTGATGCCGGGAAGCGGCGCCGCAGCGAATGCGGCCGTACCGGTCGTAGCGAAGTCGGCTCCGCTGGCGCCCGTCGTCACGACGCCGACCGTCATCAAGTCGGCATCGACCTCGGGACGCGACATCGTGGTCGCAATCGACGCCGGTCACGGCGGCAAGGATCCCGGTTCGCTCGGCGGTTCGGGTACCCGCGAGAAAGACATCACCCTGGCCATTGCGCGCCGGCTCAAGGAACGGATCGATCGCGAGCCCGGCATGCGCGCCATCCTGACGCGCGATGGCGACTACTACCTGGCACATCGGTTGCGCATCAAGCGCGCACGCGATCAGCAGGCGGACATGTTCGTGTCGATTCACGCGGACTCGTACACCGACCGCTCCGTCGTCGGTTCGTCCGTGTACACGCTGTCGGCGCGCGGTGCGTCGGACGAGGCGGCGCGCTGGCTGGCCGAACGCGAGAACGCGTCGGATCTGATCGGCGGCGTGACGCTCGAAGACAAGAGCGACGTGCTGGCTTCGGTGCTGCTGGATCTGTCGCAGGGCGCCAGCATGAGTGCCAGCCTGGTGGCGGCCGACAATGTCATGAACGAACTCGACCGCATGGGCAACGTGACCCGGCGCGGCGTGAAACAGGCGGGTTTTCTGGTGCTGAAGTCGCCGGACATTCCCTCGATGCTCGTCGAGACGGCGTTCATCTCCAATCCGCGCGAGGAATCGCGCCTGAAGGATGCGCGGCATCAGCAGCGGCTGGCCGAAGCGATCCACGCCGGCGTTCGCGCTTACTTTTATGACAATCCGCCGCCGGGCACTCATTTCGCGCAACAGCGCGAGCAGCGCGACGGCAATCGCATTGCCGCCGTCGATGAAGGCGGCGGTGCCGCAGGCGTTGGCCGCGCCCGCTGATCCCGGGGAATTGCCGCTCCGGCCGACCGTGCCCGCCTGATATCCTCGCGACCTCGTTCATTCCGGTCGCGTTCATGCCGATTCGCATTCTTCCAGAGCAGCTCATCCATCAGATCGCCGCGGGCGAGGTCGTCGAACGACCGGCGTCCGTGATCAAGGAGCTGATCGAAAACAGCATCGATGCCGGCGCGACGCGGGTCGATGTCGACATCGAAGAGGGCGGCGTGCGCCTGATCCGCGTCCGCGACAACGGCGGCGGCATCGAACGCGAGGAACTGGCGCTGGCGCTGTCGCGGCATGCGACGAGCAAGATCACGACCATCGACGACCTGGAGCGCGTGGCGACGCTCGGTTTTCGCGGCGAAGCGTTGCCGAGCATTGCGTCTGTCTCGCGCATGCGCCTGACGTCGCGCGCGGCCGGCAGCGACACGGCGTATGCGGTCTCTGCCGACAATGGCGTGCTGAGTCCTGTCGAGCCCGCGCCGCATCCGCCAGGCACCACCGTCGAAGTGCGCGATCTGTTCTTCAATGTGCCGGCGCGCCGCAAGTTTCTGCGCGCGGAACGCACAGAGGCACAGCACATTGCACGGGCGATCGAACGGCTGGCGCTGTCGAGCTTCAAGACGGCGTTTTCGCTGACGGTCGGCAAGAAACTGGTGGCCGAATATCCGGCCGCTCACTCGCAGATCGAACGCGAGCGTCGCGTTGCACAGATCGTCGGCGATGAATTCATGGCGAATGCGCTGTTCGTCGAGCATGACTCCGCCGGATGCAGGCTCACTGGCTGGCTCTGTCAGCCCACGTATGCGCGTGCGCAGCCGGACCTGCAGCACTTCTATCTCAATGGACGCACGCTGCGCGATCGGGTGATCGCCAGCGCGATCCGTCTCGGCTATCGCGACGTCATTTTCGGCGGGCGTCATCCCGCGTACGTTCTGTTCATCGAAATCGATCCGACGCAGGTCGATGTGAACGCGCATCCGGCCAAGCTCGAAGTCCGTTTCCGCGACGGCCGTCATGTGCACGATTTCCTGTTCCGGACGGTCGAGCGTGTGCTGCGCGATACCTACGCGGGTGCTTCGACTCCTGCGCCGGCGCCAGCCAGCATCGATACCTTCATGCCTACGACGACTCCGGCCGGTACGTGGCCCTCGCGAGGACCGCAGTACGCCGTATCGAACCGTTCGTTCGGTAGTCAGTCTTCACTGGGTCTGCGTGTTGCTGAACCGCCAGTTGCGGCTTTCGCGCCAGCTGTCGATCCGTTGCCCCAGGCAGCCATATCGACCGAGACGCCGCCGCTCGGATTCGCACTGGCCCAATTGCACGGCGTCTATATTCTTTCGCAGGCGCCCGATGGGCTCATCCTCGTCGACATGCATGCGGCGCACGAACGTACGACGTATGAGCGCATGAAGGCCGCGCTGGGCGACGGCGCATTGGCGAGTCAGCCGCTGCTGACGCCGCTCGCAATCAGTGTGTCGCAGGCGGAAGCCGACGTTCTGGAAGAACATGCGGCGATGCTGTCGACGGCCGGTCTGGAGATCGAACGGACCGGTCCAAGCGGTGTGCAGGTGCGCGCCATTCCCGCGTTCCTCAAGGCGTCGCATGTCGATGAGCTCGTACAGCGTGTCGGCGCAGATCTCGTCGCCAATGGCGCGACGCGCGGTATCGAAGAAGCGCTGAACGAAGTGCTGGGCACCATCGCCTGTCACGGCGCCGTGCGAGCCCATCGCAATCTCACGATCCCGGAAATGAATGCCTTGCTGCGCGAGATGGAGCGCACCGTGCGCAGCGATCAGTGCAATCACGGCCGTCCGACCTGGACGTACGTGAGCATGGGCGATCTCGATCGCATGTTCCTGCGCGGCAGGTGAACCAATGACGCCACCGCGTCCCAGGCCGGTCGCGCTGATCATGGGGCCGACGGGTGCGGGCAAAACCGACCTGGCGTTGGGCCTGGCCGAACGCCTGCCGGTCGATATCGTGAGCGTCGACTCGGCGATGGTGTATCGCGGTATGGATATCGGCACGGGCAAGCCCGCGCCGGAGGTTCTGCAGCGATTTCCGCATCGTCTGGTCGATATCCTCGATCCCGCCGAACCGTATTCCGCCGGTCAGTTCGTGCGCGACGCTCGTGCAGCAATCGAGGAAAGTCACGCGAAAGGTCGTCTGCCATTGCTGGTCGGCGGAACGATGCTTTACTTCCGTGCGTTGCGGCGGGGGTTGGCCGAGTTGCCGACGGCGAACGCGGAAGTCCGGGCCGACATCGACCGGGAAGCGGCGCGCCGGGGCTGGCCGGCAATGCATGCGGAGCTGGCGCGGATCGATCCGGCAGCGGCGGCGCGCATCCAGCCCGGCGACGGGCAACGTATTCAGCGGGCAATCGAGGTCTACCGACTGAGCGGTCGTACCCTGACGGAGTTGCATGCGGCGACGGTGGTGCCGGATCCCGCATTGGCATTTGCTGCTTACGCTTGGGTGCCAGGCGATCGTGAAAAGCTTTATGCCGCCATTGCCGCCCGATTCGACGCCATGATGAGCGCCGGATTTTTGACGGAGGTCGAAGCACTGCATCGCCGGCACGATCTGCATGCGCGGCTGCCTTCGATCCGTTCGGTGGGCTATCGACAGCTCTGGGAGCATCTGGAAGGCGCCGTGTCGCTGGAACAGGCGCGGCACGACGCAATCATTGCGACGCGGCATCTCGCCCGACGCCAGTTGGTGTGGCTGCGGGCGGAGAATGAAATTGAATGGATCGATGCCCTTGATCGGCGCGCGACCGACACCATGCAGCACGCGATGGCGTCGCTGTGCGACGTCGTTAAGAACGTGTCGGGAACTCAGTATTAAACGAAGACCCGATCTGGAAACGAAGGCCTCTATGCTAGACTGCGGCACTGCAACGAACGCGAGGATCGGGTTCGTGAGCTGTCCTCCGGCTGCATGGAAGTGGTTCTGCCGGAAACGTTCGTACACAATAATTTCGGAGCAATAACAAGGAGATAAATGATGGCCAGAGGGCAATCATTACAGGATCCGTTCCTGAACACTTTGCGCAAGGAGCGCGTTCCGGTCTCCATTTACCTGGTGAACGGCATCAAGCTGCAAGGTCAGATCGATTCGTTCGATCAGTTCGTCGTTCTGTTGAAGAACAGCGTCAGCCAGATGGTTTACAAGCACGCGATCTCGACGGTCGTCCCGGCGCGCAGCATTCGCGTCCCGACGAGCGATGAGGACGGTGCGGAAACTTCTGCGCCGAGCGAGTGAAACCGGACGAATGATGTCGAAGGCGAGTGACTCGCGGTGCGCTGGTGTGGTTGCGAAGAGTGCTGGACGAATGACCTGGCGAACGGAGAAGCCGGTTGTTTGAGCGTCCACGCAGCGGCGAACGCGCACTGCTGGTTCGTATCGGATTCGGCCAGCCTCCGTCGCAGGATGAACTGACGGAACTCGAGTCTCTCGCCACTTCGGCAGGTGCCGAAGTGCTGGGCGTCATTACCGGTACGCGACGCTCCCCCGATCCACGACTTTTCATTGGCAGCGGCAAGGCGGAAGAAATCCACACCGCGGTGAAGACGCTGGCCGCCGATCTCGTTGTCTTCGATCATCCTTTATCGCCGAGCCAGGAGCGCAATCTCGAAGCGCTCCTGCAGTGTCGGGTCATCGACCGGACTGGTCTGATCCTCGACATCTTCGCGCAGCGCGCCCGCACCTTCGAAGGCCAGCTGCAGGTCGAGCTGGCGCAGCTCAAGCATCTGTCGACGCGGCTGGTCCGCGGCTGGACCCACCTGGAACGTCAGAAGGGCGGTATCGGTCTGCGCGGCCCGGGCGAAACCCAGCTCGAAACCGATCGTCGGCTGCTGGGCAATCGCATCAAGACGCTGAACGCGCGGCTCGACAAGGTTCTCACGCAGCGCGAAACCACGCGTCGCGAACGCAAGCGCGCCGCGATACCGACCGTGGCGCTGGTGGGTTACACGAACGCCGGCAAGTCGACCTTGTTCAACCGGCTCACCGGTGCGGATGCCTTCGCGGCGGATCAGCTGTTCGCCACGCTCGATCCAACGGTACGTCGTCTCGAACTTCCCGACGCCCGCTACGCGCTGCTGGCCGATACCGTCGGCTTCGTGCGCGACCTGCCGCACGAACTGGTGGCGGCGTTCCGCTCGACGTTGCAGGAAGCGCGCGAGGCGACGTTACTGTTGCACGTGGTCGATGCGGCCGATCCCGAGCGCAGCGAACGCATCGAACAGGTCAATCGCGTGCTCGAGGAAGTCGGCGCAGGTTCGCTGCCGCAGATCGAGATCTACAACAAGGCCGACCTGGTCGGAGAGCTGCCGCGTGTCGAACAGGCGGCCGAAGGACATGCCCGACGCATCTGGCTGTCGGCCCAGACCGGTGCAGGAACCGACCTGCTGGTCAATGCCATCGGCGACTTCCTCGGGCCCGAGATCGTCCATGGCCATGTGGTGCTGGCACCGCGATACGGCCGTGCGCGGGCGCGATTCTTCGCCGCCGGTGCAGTAGTCTCCGAGCAGACGTTGCCGGGTGGCGAGACGGATCTGGAAATTTCCATGCCCCGCCGGGCATTTGAAGACCTGTGTCGGACTGAGGGATTGCCCGATACGGGCCTCGATCCATCACAAACTTGTGCCCCCGGCGAGCCATTCCTACAATCGCGCGTTCCGACCCGCTGGCTCAGCTGATTTTTTTCCCCCGGAGAGTGACCGAGTTCTTATGGCCTGGAATGAATCCGGCGGAAATTCCGGCGGCAAGCGCAATAACCCCTGGGGCGGTGGCGGCAACAAGCCGGACCAGGGTCCTCCCGATCTCGATGAAGTCGTGCGCAATCTGCAGCGGCGCTTATCGGGGATCTTCGGTGGTGGCGGCGGACCGCGTGGCACGGGTGCGTCACCCGCTGCCCGGGGATTCGGCATCGGCACCATTGCGGTTGTCCTGGTACTCATCTGGGCATTTACCGGCCTGTACCAGGTCGATGCGGCGGAACGCGGCGTCGTCCTGCGCTTCGGCAAGCACGTCGCGACCACCCAGCCGGGCCTGCGCTGGCACCTGCCGTGGCCCATCGAAACGCGACAGCTCGTCAACACCCAGACCATCGAGAGCTTCAGCGAAACCACACGCATGCTGACGGCCGACGAAAACCTCGTCGACATCAATCTCGAAGTCCAGTATCGCCGCGCCGAGCCGCTCGACTACGTGTTCAACGTCGAATCGCCGGACACGACGCTGCGCGAAGTCAGCGAAAGCGCGATCCGCGAAATCATCGGCCGCAGCAAGCTGGACTACGTTCTGGAATCCGGCCGTCTCGACATCGTCGTGCGAACCAAGGAGCTGATCCAGCGCACGATCGATGCCTACAAGACCGGTATCGAGGTGACCTCGGTCAACCTGCAGGACGTCCGGGTGCCGAACGAGGTATCGCCGGCCCAGCAGGACGCCATCAAGGCCCGCGAAGACCGCGATCGCTTCTCACTCGCTGCGCAGGCGTATGCGAACGACATCATCCCGCGTGCGCGCGGCGCCGCGGTCCGCGAAATCCAGGACGCGCATGCCTATCAGGCCCGCAAGATCGCCGATGCCGAAGGCGAAACGCAGCGCTTCGGCAAGCTGCTGGCCGAATACGAGCGTGCGCCTGCCGTCACCCGCGAACGCCTCTACCTCGAGACGCTGGAGCAGGTGCTGAAGTCGAGCAAGAAGGTGGTGCTCGATACGTCGGGGGGCAGCGGCAATCTCATTTATCTGCCCATCGACAAACTGCTCGAGCAGCAGGGCAAGCGCCCGCGCGTCGAGACGACGGAAGCGGCTGGGACATTCGAGTCTGGTGCGACGGGAACCGGCAATCAGGCTGTCGAGCGCCGCACGCGAGGAACACGCTGATGGCGAATCGTGCATTTCTTGGCTTGATCGCCGTTGCTGCGGTGGCCTTGCTGATGGCCATGTCGGCTTTCACCGTGCGCGAAACGGAGATGGCCATCAAGTTCCGTTTCCGCGAAATCGTCGAGGCCGACTATCAGCCCGGCCTGCATTTCATGATCCCGATGGTCAATGAGGTGCAGAAGTTCGACAAGCGCGTGCGCACCGGCAATGTGCCGCCGGAGCAGTTCCTGACCAGCGAAGGCAAGATCCTGCGCATCGATTTCTACATCAAGTGGCGCATCCAGGACGTGGCGACGTTCTATACGTCGACCTCCGGCGGCGATTCCAAGATCGCTGAAGCGCGTCTCGGCGCCATCGTGAAGGACGGCATCAAGGGCGTGATTGCCCGCCGCACGATCCAGCAGGTCGTGGCGGCCGAGCGTGCCGAGTTCACGGGCGAAATCCTGAAGCTGGCGGAAGCCAATGCTCGCGGCCTCGGTCTGCAGCTCGTCGACGTGCGGGTGAAGAAGATCGATCTGCCGGAAGAGGTCAGCGAGTCGGTGTTCAACCGCATGCGTCAGGACTTCGATCGTCAGGCGAAGCGCCTGCGCGCGGAAGGCGATGAAAACGCCGAAAAGCTGCGCGCCGAGGCGGACCGTCAACGCACCGAAATTCTCGCCGAGGCCTATCGGGAAGCTGAGGGCATCCGCGGCGAAGGCGATGCGAAATCGACGGAGATTTACGCCCGCACGTATTCCCGCAACGCCGATTTCTATTCGTTCTATCGCAGCATGGAGGCTTATCGCGAAGCGATCGGAACGGACAGCGACGTGCTGGTCATTTCGCCGGACAGCGAGTTCTTCAAGTACCTCAATCGTTCCACCAGGCGTTGAGTTGTCGACGGCGCCTCGGCGCGATTTACGGCGTGTTCCGAGGCGTGCATGAACTGGTCTGACCTGCTGGCAGCGTTTGCGCTCTATCTCGTGCTCGAAGGCATCATGCCGTTCGTCAATCCCCAGGGAATGAAGCGCTTCATGCTGACCATGGCGCAGTTCGCCGATCAGCACCTGCGTCTCTGGGGTTTCATCAGCATGGCGGCGGGGCTGGTGCTCCTGTACGTCGTGCGTTCCTGAATCATCATTTTCTGCGTGCTCCTATGAACAAGAACGTTGTCGTGATCGGCGCCCAGTGGGGCGACGAAGGCAAGGGCAAGATCGTCGATCTGCTCACCGATCGCGTGTCGGCCGTCGTGCGTTTCCAGGGCGGACACAACGCAGGTCACACGCTCGTCCTCAACGGACGCAAGACCATCCTGCGACTGATCCCGTCCGGCATCCTGCACGATGGCGTGACCTGCTTCATCGGCAACGGCGTGGTGGTGTCGCCGAAGGCGCTGTTCGAGGAAATCGGCGAATTGCAGCGCGCAGGCATCGACGCGCCGAAACGCTTGCGCATTTCGGAGGCGTGTCCGCTGATCCTGCCGTATCACGTGGCCCTCGATCAGGCGCGTGAAACGGCGATGGGCGCCGCCAAGATCGGCACGACGGGACGCGGCGTCGGTCCGGCCTACGAAGACAAGGTCGCACGCCGCGCCATCCGCGTGCAGGACCTGTTCGCCCGCGAACGTTTCGCCGCCAAGCTCGGCGAAGTGCTCGATTACCACAACTTCGTGCTGCGCAATTACTTCAAGGTCGAGACGATCGATTTCCAGAAGACCCTGGACGAAGCGCTGCAGTTCGCCGATCAGCTCCGGCCGATGGTTGCAGACGTATCCGCCGAGGTGAACGCATTGATCCGTGCGGGCAAACGCCTGCTGTTCGAAGGTGCGCAGGCCGCGTTGCTGGACGTCGACCACGGCACGTATCCCTTCGTGACGTCGAGCAACTGTGTGGCGGGGCAGGCATCGGCGGGTGCCGGCGTCGGTCCGCAGCATCTCGACTACGTGCTAGGTGTGGCCAAGGCATACGCAACCCGCGTCGGCAGCGGACCGTTTCCCACCGAACTCGACGACGAAGTCGGCGAACACCTGCGCGTCAAGGGCAATGAATATGGATCGGTGACGGGGCGCCCGCGGCGTTGCGGCTGGTTCGATGCGGCCGGTCTGCGTCGCGTCGTCGAACTCAACGGCGTTTCGGGGCTCTGCATCACCAAGCTCGACGTGCTCGATGGCCTCGATACCGTGCGCGTCGCGGTGGGCTACAAGGTGCGCGGCGAGCGGCGCGACATGCTGCCGGTCGGTGCGGAGGCGCTGGCCATCTGCGAACCGATCTATGAAGAGCACGCCGGCTGGAAGGAAAGCACGTACGGCGTGAAGTCGTTCGATGCATTGCCGGCCAATGCACAGGCGTACCTGCGCCGGCTCGAGCAACTCGTCGGTGCACCCATTGCCATCATTTCCACGGGCCCGGATCGGGCCGAGACCATCATTGTCCGTAATCCGCTCGACTGATCCCGCGCGCCATGACGCCTCATCGCGGACAGGAATTCCCCGGTCCGCGGTTGCCTTGAATCTGCCGTGATTCATTCCCCGGATACACGGCGCGAACTCCTCAAAGGTCTGTTTGCTGCAGCCGTCGATGCCGCACGCGGCGATCGCGTGATTTCGGCTGCGTCGTGCGTAGACGCCAATCGCTGGATTTATAGCGGACCAGGTGAATCCTTCGAACTGGCGCTGCCGACCCGAACGGGACGCGTCATCGTGATCGGCGCGGGCAAGGCAGCGGCCAGCATGGCCGCGGCGATGGAAAGAGTGCTCGGCGAGCATCTCGACAGCGGCCTCGTCATCGTCAAGGCCGGCGGTGCGTTGCCGTTGCGACGCATCGAGTGTCGTGAAGGCGGGCACCCGGTGCCGGATGAGGCAAGCATTCGTGCAACCCGCGAACTGCTCCATCTTGTCGACGATGCGCAGCCGGAAGACACGGTATTCCTGCTGCTGAGCGGCGGCGCCTCATCGTTGCTGTGTCTGCCGGTCGATGGCATCACGTTGGTCGAGAAAGCGACGGCGCATCGCCTGCTGGTGAACAGCGGCGCTTCGATCGCGGAGATCAACGCCGTGCGCAAGCATCTGTCCGCGGTGAAGGGCGGTCGATTGCGGCTGCGATGCCGCGCGACGACGTTCTGCACGCTCGCCATCTCGGATGTCATCGGCGACGATCCGTCGACCATCGGTTCCGGGCCGAGCGTTGCCGATGCGACGACGTTCGACGATGCTCTGGCGGTTCTCGACAAGTACGGTCTTAATCGCATCATGCCGGCTGCAGTCATGGCGCATCTGCGCCGAGGCGGCGGAAAAACGCCGAATTCTGGCGATGTGGATGCGCGTCACTATCGCGTGATCGCCGGCAATGCCAGCGCGCTCGATGCAGCGGCCGCGTTTGCCCGTGGTCAGGGCTGCGATGTCAGGATTCTCACCGCCGCGATGCAGGGACATACCCACGACGCAGCACGCGAGTTCGCGAAGACGCTGCGAGAACTGACGGCAAAGCGAACGGCAGGCGATCCGCCGCTGATCGTGCTGGCGGGCGGGGAGACCACGCTGCTGGTCACCGGTCGTGGCACGGGCGGTCGCAATCAGGAGTTCGCACTCGTCGCAGGTCTGCATCTGCAGGGCACGCACGACATCACCCTGCTCGCCGCCGGCAGTGACGGCACGGATGGCCCGACCGATGCGGCCGGAGCGTTCGCCGATGGAGCGACATCACAACGTGCCGCCGCGATCGGTCGCGACCCGCAGGCGAGCCTCGACGACAACGACGTCTACCCGCTGCTCGAAACCATGGGAGATCTGTACCGGTCGGGTCCGACCGGTACGAACGTCATGGATCTGGTGGCCGCCGTGATCGGCGGAACGTGATCTGCTGGAATCGAATGGTGCCCAGGAGAGGACTCGAACCTCCAAGGATCGCTCCACTGGTACCTGAAACCAGCGCGTCTACCAATTCCGCCACCTGGGCAAGGGAGGGAAGGGGCCGGGCCCCGCAAGGCGCGCAAATCTACCGATGACACCCCGGAGTGTCAATGAACACCATCGACGCCGGCGAAGTTAGTCCAGAGAGCCGACGTCGCGAACACGCGCTTAGGTGAAGTCCTTAAGCGAACCGCGCATCCTTGCGCATTCATCGATCCCGCAAGACGCGCGCACTGTGCGTCGCAGGGATCCCAACCAGTTGTTATGAAACGTAAAACCAAGACAAAGAAAGCATCCCCGGCCAAGAGCCGGAATCCTGCGCGGTCGCGTCCGACTGCGCGTCCCCCAGCGGCAGACGCGAAATTCGCCGTCGAGCCCGCGCTGACGCAGGCCGGTCGGCCGCTGTTGTTCGACGAGCTTGCCGTTCGCGTAGGTGCCACGACGGCGCCGAAACGCAAGCGCCTGCAGGCGCAGCTCGATGCGTCGTTGCATGCCGGCGAGATCGTCCGCAATCGTCGCGACGAATACTGCCTGCGTGAGTTCCTGACGTTGACGGTCGGCACGGTCAGTGGCCATCGCGACGGACACGGCTTCGTGCATCCGGACGATCGCTCGCCGCCCATCATCCTGTCGTATCGACAGATGCGCGAAGTCATGCATGGCGACCGGGTCGCCGTGCGCCTGAGCGGCACCGATCATCGCGGTCGTCCGGAAGGCAGCATCGTCAAAGTGCTCGAACGCGGGACGACCGAAATCGTCGGTCGCCTGTACGAAGAGTCCGGAATCAGTTTCGTGATTCCCGACAACCCGCGCATCGGTCACCGCGTGCTGGTGCCGCGCGGACGCATCGGCGACGCCAGGCCGGGCCAGGTCGTGCTGGTCACGATCGACGAACAGCCCTCGAAGACCGCGCAGCCGCTGGGCCACGTGGTCCGCGTGCTGGGCGAGCACACGGCGCCGGGCATGGAAACCGACATCGCCATCCATTCGCACGGACTGCCGTTCGAGTTTCCCGCAGAAGCAGTGGCGCAGGCGGAGGCGTATGGCAGCGCCGTCAGTGTTGCGGCGAAACGCGGCCGGGAAGATTTGCGCGATGTCGGTCTGGTGACGATCGATGGCGAAGACGCGCGCGATTTCGACGACGCCGTGTGGTGCGAGCCGGTGCGCGGCGGCTGGCGCCTGATCGTGGCGATTGCCGATGTCGCAAGCTATGTATCGCCGCATTCGCCGCTCGACCAGGAAGCGCAGCATCGAGGTACTTCGGTGTATTTCCCGAACCGCGTGCTGCCGATGCTGCCCGAGGCCCTGTCGAACGGCCTGTGTTCGCTCAATCCGAAAGTGGACCGGCTGTGCCTGTGCTGCGAGATGCGGGTCAATGCACAGGGCAAGATCACGCGCTCGCGATTCTTCGAGGGATTGATGAACTCGAAGGCGCGCCTCACGTACACCAAGGTGGCCGCGTGGCTCGCGAATCCGAACGCCGCGCACGATGCGGACGTGATCGCCAACGGCGCGACGCTGCGCAATCTGCACGATCTGTTTCGTGCGCTCCATGCCGCGCGCCTGCGGCGCGGTGCGCTGGAGTTCGACGCGCCGGAATTGAAGGTCCGCTTCGATGCCGAAGGTCGCATCGCCGCCTTCGTCGAACAGCCGCGCAACGATGCGCACCGGCTGATCGAGGAATGCATGATTTCCGCGAACGTCGAAGCGGCGAAGTTCCTGCGCAAGCACCGCATCCCGACGCTGTATCGCGTGCACGGCCAGCCGGAAGAAGATCGTCTCGAGAAGCTGCGCGAATTCCTGCGCGGATTCGCCATCGAGCTGCCGCGTGATCGCGATCTGGAGCCGCAGGACCTGAACGCGGTGCTGCAGCGGATCGTCGGCAACGAAGAGGCGCATCTGATCCAGACCGTGGTCATCCGCTCGATGCCGCAGGCCAGCTACCAGCCGGAAAACATCGGCCATTTCGGTCTGGCACTGGCGGAGTACGCGCACTTCACGTCGCCGATCCGGCGCTATCCGGACCTGCTGGTGCATCGTGGCATTCGCCATGTGCTGCGCGGCGGCAATGCCAGTACGTTCGAATACGGTCCGGCACGCATGGTCGAACTCGGTCAGCAGACCTCGTTCACCGAACGGCGCGCCGACGAAGCCACCCGCGATGCCATGTCGTGGCTGAAGTGCGAGTACATGCAGGACAAGATCGGCGAGGAATTCGATGCACTGGTCACCGGTGTGGTCGACTTCGGTCTGTTCGTGCAGGCGAAAGGGCTGCAGATCGACGGACTCGTGCACGTCAGCTCGCTGGGGGCCGATTACTTCTCGCGCGACAAGTCCGGCTATCGGCTGGTCGGTGCGCGCAGCGGCCGGGTTTTCCGGCTCGGCGATCATCTGCGCGTGCGCCTGATCAATGTGATCATCGACGAACGCAAGATCGATTTCGAACTGGCAGAAGCCCGTTCCGCGCCGCCGATGGTGCGCGGGCCGTGGGCGCGACGACGGGGCAGGCGATGAGCGACGAGGCAATCGTATTCGGGCTGCACGCGGTGCGGACCCTGCTGCAGCAGCATCCGCAGAAGGCTTCGCTGCTGATCCTGCAGAAAGGCCGGGAAGACGCGCGCGTCGCTGAAGTGACGAAGCTGGCGCAGGCCGCGGGCGTCCGTATCGCGCATCGCGATGCGGGTGAACTGGACCGTCTCGCCGCTGGCGATCGTCATCAGGGTGTGTGCGTGCAGATCAAGTCCGCAGGTGTACTGGGCGAAGGCGCACTCGATGAACTGCTCGACAAGACCTCGACACCGCTGCTGCTGATCCTCGATGGCGTGCAGGATCCTCACAATCTCGGTGCCTGTCTGCGTACCGCGGACGCCGTCGGCGTGACGGCGGTGATCGTGCCGCGCGATCGTGCGGCGGGCCTGTCGCCGGTCGTGCGTAAAGTCGCTTCCGGCGCTGCGGAGACCGTGCCGCTGATTCAGGTCGTCAATCTCGCGCGCACGCTGCGCTGGCTCAAGGACCGGCAGGTGTGGATCGTCGGCACCGACGATGAGGCGCCGAAGACGATCTATCAGACGGACCTCAAGGGGCCGCTGGCCATCGTGCTCGGCGCCGAAGGTCCAGGTCTGCGGCGGCTGACCAAGGAGAATTGCGATGCGCTGGTCGGCATCCCGATGAAGGGCGTAGTGGAAAGCCTGAATGTGTCGGTGGCGACGGGCGTCGTGCTGTACGAGGCATTGCGGCAGCGGAGCTGACTGCCTTCTTCGTGTAGGTCAGGCTTTAGCCTGACTCTGGAAAAGCCGGCTGAAGCCGGCCCCACAGGAAGCAAGAAGGCTTGGTTGCGCCGTGGAGGGGCCTTCCGCTACCATTCGCGCCCGTTTTGCGCCCGGGTTCCGGGCACAGGCGGTCAATCGTTCCGTAACTCCTTGCTTCACCGGAATTAATCACCCGGGAAGCATCCCCATGAGGAGCAGCAATGCGACATTATGAGATTGTGTTTCTGGTCCACCCTGACCAGAGCGAACAGGTTCCGGCTATGCTGGAACGCTACAAGGGCATGATCAGCGCCGGCAACGGCGTCATTCACCGCCTGGAAGACTGGGGCCGCCGTCAGCTGGCGTTTCCCATCAACAAGATCCACAAGGCGCACTACGTTCTGCTGAACATCGAGTGCGACGGCAAGACCCTCAACGAACTGACCGGCGCGTTCCGCTTCAGCGACGCCGTCCTGCGTCATCTCGTGATCAAGATGGACAAGGCCGTCACCGAACCCTCGCCGATGGCGAAGTCGGCTGACGAATCGCGCGATTCGCGCTTTGCCGATGACGAAGACGATTCGCCGTCCGCGTCCGCCTGATCCGCTTACCTGAGGTTACTGCCATGTCCCGCTTTTTCCGCCGCCGCAAGTTCTGCCGTTTCACGGCCGAAGGCATCGAACAGATCGACTACAAGGATCTGGGCATTCTCAAGGCCTACATCACGGAAACCGGCAAGATCGTGCCGAGCCGTATCACGGGCACGAAGTCGCACTACCAGCGTCAGCTCGCCGTCGCCGTGAAGCGCGCGCGCTACCTGGCGCTGCTGCCGTACACCGATCAGCACTAAAGAACCGTCGTCGAGAGGCGCGCCGCGCTTGACGCCGGCGCGCTGATTCCATGCATCAAGCAATCGCAGCCTGGCTGACCGAACGCCCCTGGCGAGCGGCACTCGCTGCGGCCATCTGCGGCACGTTTTCGCTGCAGATGCTGATGCCCTTCATGGTGCTGGCCGGCGCGATTCCCGTGCTGGTCGCCCTGAAGGTCGAGTCGAAACAGGCATTGGTGGCGGCAGCGACGGCTGCCGCTGCAGCCATCTGGATCGTGGTGTCGCTGGCGCCGGATGCGT
The DNA here is from genome assembly GCF_036735925.1 of Povalibacter sp. NCBI lineage: Bacteria > Pseudomonadati > Pseudomonadota > Gammaproteobacteria > Steroidobacterales > Steroidobacteraceae > Povalibacter > Povalibacter sp. Next base: position 69,767 of record NZ_DAINNK010000004.1, on the reverse strand, counting down.
CCTGGTTGATTGCCGGCGTTCTGATCCTGATCTTCGGGCCGGTGCTGCTGGCGCTGCTGCTGAAACAGACCGGTTCGCTGAATCTGTGTTTTCAGGTGGCGGTCGCAGCGGTCGCGGTTGCGGTGCTCGGCGTGCATCTGGGCCTGCCGGATCCGGCCTCGGTGTGGGTGGAACTGCTGAAGCGCGTCATCGAGTCGATGGAGAGCGCCGGTCTGCATTTCGCTGGCGATACCGACGCGATGATCGCGATCTGGTCACGCACGATGTGGGGCGCCCTGGCGGCCCTGACATTGGCCACCCTGCTCGGGGCGCTGTTCCTGGGCTGCTGGTGGCAGACGTTGCTGGATTCGCCGGGCAGGTTCGGTGCAGAGTACCGGCAGCTGCGGCTCGGGCGTGTGCTCGGGCTCGCGGTGACGGCGCTGTTCGTCGCTGCGTTTCTGTCGGACTCGGCGCTGATCGCGTCGCTGGCGTGGGTGGCGTTCACGGCCCTGTCGTTCCAGGGACTCGCCGCCGCTCATCGCAGCAAGGCCGGCGGTCGCCTGAATCGCGGCTGGCTGGCGGCGATTTACGTATTGCTGATCGTGCCGTTGTCGATGTCGATCACGGTGCTGGTGCTGGCGATCTGGGGCTTTGCCGACAACTGGCTGCGTCCCCGGACCCAGACGGTCTGAGAAGGCCAGGGTTGTTCAAGTTCTTGAAGGTGTAGGTGTCCTATGGAAGTCATTCTGCTGCAGAAGGTTGCGAACCTCGGCAACATCGGCGATCGCGTCAAGGTGAAGTCCGGTTACGGCCGCAACTTCCTGCTGCCCAAGGGCAAGGCGACGCTGGCCACGGCCGATAACGTCGCGAAGTTCGAATCGCGTCGCGCCGAGATCGAAAAGGCCGCGAAGGTGGAACTCGATGCCGCGCAGGCGCGCGCCACGAAGTTCGAGGGCTTCAAGCTCACGCTGACCGCGAAGGCGGGCGGCGAGGGCAAGCTGTTCGGTTCGGTCGGCACCACCGACATCGCCGACGGTCTGCGTAAGGCCGGTCACGACGTCGAGCGTTCGGAAGTGCGCCTGCCGCACGGACCGATCCGTCAGGCCGGCGAGCACGTCGTGCAGATCCATCTGCACACCGACCTGACGCTGGACCTGCCGGTCGTCGTCATCGGCGAAGAGTAAGAGCCGCAGCGCGGCGGCCGCAGCGATGGCGGAGAGCGACGCCAAGATCCCGTTCGGCGGTTCACGCTGGGCGCGCGAGAAGGCGATCGTCGACGACATCCGGGTGCCGCCGCATTCGGTGGAAGCCGAACAGGCCGTCCTCGGCGGCCTGATGCTCGACAACCGCGGCTGGGATGCCATCGCCGACCGCGTCACCGCCGACGACTTCTATCGTCGCGATCACCAGCTCATCTTTGCCGGCATCGCCGATCTCGCGGCCCGCAGCGAGCCGTTCGATGCGGTCACGCTGTCCGAGGCGCTGGAGCGCAAGGGACAGTCCGAAGAGGCGGGCGGCCTGATCTATCTCGCCGGCCTCGTCCGCGACACGCCCAGCGCCGCCAACATCCGCGCCTACGCCGAGATCGTTCGCAATCGCTCGGTCCTGCGCAAACTCATTTCGGTCGGCGGCGCCATCGCCAACAGTGCCTACGATCCCGAAGGGCGCGAAGCCAGCGAGATCGTCGACGAAGCCGAACGCCTGGTATTCGAGATCGCCGAGAGCGGCGGCAAGGCCGGCTCGGGCTTCGTACCGCTCCGGAACGAACTGGGCACCATCATCGATCGCCTCGACATGCTGGCCCAGAACAAGGGTCAGCTCACCGGCGTCAGCACGGGATTCAACCGCCTCGACGAAATGACGGCAGGCCTGCAGAAGGGCGATCTCGTCGTGATCGCCGGCCGGCCTTCGATGGGCAAGACCACTTTCGCGCTGAACATTGCCGAGAACGCCGCCTTCGGCCCGAAGAAATGCAAGGTCGGCATCTTCAGCATGGAAATGTCGCGCGACTCGCTGGCCTTCCGCATGGTGTCCTCGCTCGGTCGCGTCGACCAGAGTCACCTGCGCGTCGGCAACATCGATGGCGAGGAATGGTCGCGCGTGAACACTGCGATCAGCATGATGAAGGAAGCGCCGATCTTCATCGACGACACCGGTGCGCTGACGCCCACCGATGTGCGCGCCCGCGCCCGCCGCCTCAAGCGCGAGCACGGACTCGACCTGATCGTGCTCGACTACCTGCAGCTGATGCAGGTGTCCGGCAACACGGAGAATCGCGCCACGGAGATTTCCGAGATTTCGCGCTCCCTCAAGGCGCTGGCGAAGGAGCTGGGCGTGCCGCTCATCGCGCTGTCGCAGCTGAATCGCAGTGTCGAACAGCGCACGGACAAGAAGCCGGTGATGTCGGATCTGCGCGAGTCGGGCGCCATCGAGCAGGACGCCGACCTGATCATGATGATTTATCGCGAAGAGGTGTACGACAAGAACACCACGCGCAAGGGCATCGCCGACATCATCATCGCCAAGCAGCGTAACGGCGAGATCGGCGAATTCCCGCTCACCTTCCTCGGCAAGTACACGAAGTTCGAAAACTTCGCGCCCGAGTATTCCTACGGCGACGGTCCGCAGCGGTGAGCTTTCCCACCGCGACGCTGGACGGCGACGCGCTGCGACACAATCTCGCCGCGGTTCGCCGCCTCGCCGCCAGTTCGCGCGTCATGGCGGTCATCAAGGCCAATGCTTACGGACACGGCATCGTCGAGGCCGCTCGCGCGCTGGCCTCGGCCGATGCCTTCGGCGTTGCGCGCATCGTCGAGGGGCTCACGTTGCGTGCGGAGGGCGTCACGGCGCCGATCGTGCTGCTCGAAGGCGTGTTCAGTGCCGATGAACTGCAGCAGGCTGCGGCGAACGATTTCGAACTGGTCGTGCATTCGCTCGAGCAGGTGGCGCAGCTGGAGCAGTCGGGCGGTCATCGCTTCGATGTCTGGCTCAAGCTCAACACCGGCATGAACCGGCTCGGCGTCACGCCGCAGCAGTTCGATACAGCCCGACAACGACTGCAGCGTTGTGCCGCCGTCGGACGTGTTCGCCTGATGACGCATCTGTTCGGTGCGGAAGAGGCGGGCGGCGCCGGCACGCGCAGCCAGATCGGTCATTTCCTGTCGCTCGTGTCCGGTCTGAATCTCGAGCGCAGCATCGCCAACTCGGCGGGCCTCCTCGTCTGGCCGGAAGCGCGGACCGAATGGGTTCGCCCGGGGCTCATGCTGTATGGCATTTCGCCGCTGCCGCACCGGGATGCGGGCAGTCTCGGGCTGCGACCGGCGATGACGCTGACCACCCGGCTGATTGCCGTGCAGCGTGTGTTGACGGGCGAAGGCGTGGGCTACAACGCGCTGTGGCGCGCGCCGCGCGATTCGCTCATTGGTATTGCCGCCATCGGCTATGGCGACGGTTATGCGCGCAACGTACGCAGCGGTGCGCCGGTGCTGGTCAATGGTCATCCGGCGCAGGTCGCGGGGCGCGTGTCGATGGACATGACGGCCATCGATGTCAGCGACGTGCCGAACGCGAAGATCGGCGACCCGGTGGTGCTGTGGGGCGACGGTGTGCCCGCGGAGAAGGTGGCGCCGTACGCCGATACGATTGCGTACGAACTCGTTTGCGGAATTGCGCAGCGGGTGACGCGGGTGTGGAAAGCGGAGGCCGGCTGAAGCCGGCCCCACAGAAGATTTTGGTGTGGGGCCGGCTTCAGCCGGCCGTTGCGGGAGAGTCAGGCTGAAGCCTGACCTACAGCAGGACAAGGATCCGGGAAGGGATCAGCTCTCGAAGAATCCCATCTTCACGCCCGCCAGCAGGATCACATCGTTGTCCTTGAGCTTGCGTGCCTGTTCGCCGGTGCCCTGGCCGTTGACCAGCGGATAGTCGCCGGGCTTGCCGCTGTCGACGTGCACGATGAAGAAACCATCGGCGCGACGCGTGATGGCTGCGACCTGTACGCCAGGACGACCCAGCGTCGTGAGAGCCTTGTTCAATTCGAGTTCGCGGCCGGCAAACGCGCCGCTCAACACCTGCAGCTTGGCTTTCGGCAGCGCGACCGGGTGTTCGCCGGTGGCGCTCGTCGGCGCCTGGCGGATCGCTGTGGAGGAGGAAGATGACGCCGGAGCAGCTTTCGGTGCCGGCGCTTCCGGAGCAGGAGCGATTGCCGAGGCCTTCTTCGCTGCTGCCGCAGCGACTGCCGAGCCCGGCGTGATGATCATGGTCTTCTCGAACTCGTCCTGTTCGGAATCCAGGCTCTGGGTGTCCACGAAGCGCAGCTGATGGTGACCGACGGTGACGACGTCGCCGTGCTGCAGCGCATGCTTCTTGATCAGCTTGCCGTTGACGTAGGTGCCATTGGTGCTGTTCAGGTCCTCGAGGAACGAGTCGTTGAGGATGTTGATGACCAGGGAGTGATGTCCGCTGACAGCCGGGTTGTCGATGCGGATGTCGTTATCCGGCAGGCGACCCACCGTGTAACGTTCCTTGTTCATGTTGTATTCGGCCATCACCTGGCCATCCAGGCTAAGGATCAACCGTGCCATGTCTTGTGCCTCGTCCCCAATGTGTTGCCGATCGGCGCAGCGAACTAGCCGAACCAGCGCAGGATTTTGTCAACCACGCCGTTCTTTGCTGCGAACGAGTCGACAACTTGAGCAAGAATAATCGAGACGTTGTCGCGCCCGCCGTTGTCGTTCGACAACTGAATCAATTGCTTGGCAACCGTTTCGAGACTAGCACTGAAGGTGCTTATTGTTAAGTGGATGTCGTCGTCCTCGACCATGTCGGACAGGCCGTCCGAGCAGAGGACGTAGAAATCGCCCTTTTCCGCGGGATGTTCGTGCAGTTCGACGTCGACGGTGGGTTCGACCCCCAACGCCCGCGTGACGTAGTTCTTGTTCGTGGCCCGCGCGGCCTCGGCCGGGGAATAGAAGCCCCGATCGACCAGTTCCTGCAGCAGGGAATGGTCCATGGTCATCTGTTCGAAGCGGTTGCCGCGCATGCGGTAGGCGCGCGAATCGCCGACGTGGGCGATGGCCACCTTGTTGTTGAAGAACAGGCAGGCGACCACCGTCGTGCCCATGCCTTCGCACTGCGGCTGGGTCTTGGCCGTCTGATAGATGATCTTGTTGGCCCGGGCGATGGCGTCGCGCAGCACGATGCTGGGGCGCTGCATGCCGGTCTCGGGATCTTCCGTGTTCATGTCCTGGTGTTCGATCGCTTCCTTCACCAGGCCCACGATGGTCTTGACCGCGATGCCGCTCGCGACTTCGCCGGCGTTGTAGCCGCCCATGCCGTCGGCCAGCACGAACAGGCCGATGTCGGCATCGACGCCGATGGTGTCTTCGTTGTGTTCGCGAACGCGACCCACATCGCTCAGGCCGACTGAACGGATCTTGCCGCGCATCACGGGATCAACCACTCATGTTCGCCGGCCGGCGCTTTCTCGGGCTCCATGCCCCGGGTGCAGGCCTTGAGGTCGGCCGCGAATTCGGCGCAGGTGGGATAGCGATCGTCCGCCGACTTGGCCAGCACGCGGTCGATGATGGCATCGATGCCGTCGGGCAGTTCCGGACGGATCAGCCGGATCGGGGTGTGCGGCTCGGTGGCAATTTTCTGCATCAGTCGCGGCATCGATTCGGCGCGGAACGGCAGTTGACCTGTCAGCAGCTGATACAGGCTGATGCCCAGAGCGAACTGATCGGAGCGACCGTCGAGGTTGCGTCCTTCCAGCTGTTCCGGCGACATGAATGAGGGTGTGCCCAGGACGATTCCGGTTTTAGTTCGGCTTGTATCGGTCAGTCGTGCGATGCCGAAGTCCGTGATCTTCAGCTCATCCGTCTCGGCATTGAACATTATATTAGCCGGTTTGATATCGCGATGAACCACGTTCTGGCGGTGCGCATAGTGCAGCGCCTCCGCGGTTCTGGCCACGAGGGTCATCACGGTTTTCGGCGGCAGCAGTTTTGCGCTGTCGGTATACGAACTCAGGTGCTGGCCGCGCAGATATTCCATGGCGATGTAGGCCAGGCCCTGATCTTCGCCCGCGTCGTAGACGGTGACGATGGCCGGATGATTCAGTCGCCCGGCCATCTCGGCTTCGCGGAAGAAGCGGGCCCGGGCTTCTTCCAGATCCTGTTCTTCGAACTCGTCCGCCAGCGGAATGGCCTTGATCGCCACGACGCGATTGATGTTCGGATCGCGACCCAGGTAGACCACGCCCATCGCGCCCTTGCCCAGTTCGCGTTCGAGTTCGTAGCGGCCCAGTTTGCGGCCGAGCGACGGTGGGCTCTGCTCGCCCCACGGATCCTCGCTCCAGTCTTCGACTCGCGGTGCAGGTGTCGGTGGCCAGGCTTTAGGCTTCTCCACGGCGGGTTCGCGGGCGGGCCGTTCCTCTGCGGTGACGCGCGCGCGTCGGGCGCGCAGGTCGCGATAGTTCGGATCGCGGGTCGCGATGTGGCTGTAGACCGCGGCGGCCTTCTGGTTCTGGCGTCGTCGCTCGAAGTCCATCCCCAGGAAATACAGCAGTTCCATGGTCGGCGCGTCCAGCGGGCAGCGACGATAGGTTTCGAATGCCAGGTCGAGTTGCCCCTGGCGCTGGAACGTCTGTCCGAGCGTTCGCAGGTTGCTGTTCGGGTCCGGTGCCGCGCCGGGCTTCACGTTGGCGCGACGCACGATTTCGCCGAGCGCATACAGCGCATAGCCCGCGATGGCCGCCGCCGCGGGGACGACCAGCTGCACCCACAGATGCGTGGAGGCGAGCAGGCCTGCTTCGCTGATGCCGAGAATGGCGACGACCAGGATGGTCGCCAGGGCACCGAGTCCCGGTCCGGCCGCAGGCAGGATGAGTGCGGCGAACAGGATGATGGCCAGCGCCACCAGCCATTCGGCGAGAATCGATGAGCCCGGATGCCGGAACGACGCATCGCGCAGGATGCTGTTCACGGCGCTCGCCGTGATCACGTTCATCGAAGCCTGAGGGCCGGCTGCTGTCGTGAAAGTGCGGTCGGCATCGTTCACGCCCACCAGCACGATCCTGTCGCGCAGAGCGGCCGCCGGTACTTCCCCGTTCAGCACCTCGACATAGGAGTAGTGCGTGAGCTTCGGCGACGTGCCGGCAAAATATTGAGGACGAGTCAGCAGCGCACCTTCGATCGGCAGCGACCGGGTGCCGACCTGCGCGGCGTCGCGCGCGTCGAACGTGATTTCGGAGGACAGTGCCTTCGCCGCAATGACCGTCGCCAGCGACGGCAGCAGGGCATTGCCGATCCGCACCGCTGCCGTATCGGTACGCACTACGCCATCGACATCCACATCGAGATGCAGATGGCCGATGGCCGATGCATTGCCGGTGAGCTGAGCGGGCAGCGGTTGCGACACCTTCGCAGTCAGCGCCGCCTGCAACGCCTCCGCCGAACCCGCGACGAGAAACTGCGTCGGCAAGGTTGCATTGCCGGGCGCGCCATCTTCGATGCGTACCTCGATGGGCAGCAGCACATTGCCGTGCATCTTCATGGCGGCGGCGAGCTGACCTTCGGGATCGACCGAGTTGCCGCCGGCCCTGAGCAGTTCGCGCAATTGCATGGCCTGTGCGGAATCGCCGAGATTCGATGCTTCCAGCAACGCAAGCGCGGCGCGCACGCGTTCGGTTTCAGTGCCTGTGGGCGCGGCCGACAGCGGCATGGTGAATGCCACGATGCGTGCACGCGCTTCATGCAGTTCCCGCAGCAGATCGGCATGGACATTGTGCGGCCATGGCCAGGTGCCGAGTTCGGCGATGCTGCGATCGTCGATGTCGATCAGCACGATGTCCTGCGCATCCGGCGTCGCGGACGCGCGCTGAGCGCGGTCATAGGCCGCAAGTTCGAGCGGCGTGAAGGGCGAGGGCGCGAGCAAAGCTCCGATGGCGATCACAGCAGACGCTGCGATGCCGCCCGGTAGCCAGGAATAACGCGCCAGTCTCGATGCCACGGACACCCCATCTTTGATCTCGATGGAGTATAGACGAACGGCATATGCCGAATTGCCGGTGGCGTCACACCCTGCAGGCGCGACGGACTGTGATCTTCCTCACTGAATCGTCGGGCCTGAGGTAGGCTCACGCTTTCCCTCGTGCGATTCAGCGGTGCCCATGGCGAAAACCCGGCAAGTCTACGTATGCGACCAATGCGGCAACGAAAGCCTGCAATGGCAGGGATTGTGTCCATCGTGCGGTGCCGGCGACACCCTCAAGGCGGTGACCTTGGCGCGGGGCAGCAATGACCGCAAATCGCTCGCCGCCGCCAGCGGCGCGCCGCAGCGGCTGTCGCAGGTCGTGAACCGCGACGATCCGCGGATCGCCACGGGTCTCGACGAACTCGACCGCGTACTGGGAGGCGGACTGGTGCTCGGTTCCGTGACGCTGCTGGGCGGCGATCCCGGCATCGGCAAATCGACCATGCTGCTGCAGGCGGGCGATGCGCTCAGCGCCGCGACGTCGACGCTCTACGTGACGGGTGAGGAATCATTGCGGCAGGTGAGCCTGCGTGCGAAGCGTCTCGGCATCACCGCCGATCAACTGCAACTGCTGGCCGAGACTTCGCTGGAGACGATCATCGAGCAGGCCCGCGCGCTCGATGCGCGCGTACTGATCATCGATTCCATCCAGACCATGCACGTCGCCGATGTCGAGTCCTCGCCGGGTTCGGCGACCCAGGTGCGCGAAACGGCGGCGGCGCTCGTGCGCTTTGCCAAGTCGACCGGTGTGTCCGTGCTGATCATCGGTCACGTCACCAAGGAAGGCGTGATCGCCGGCCCGCGCATCCTCGAACACATGGTCGACACCGTGCTCTATTTCGAGAGCGATGCCGGCAGCCGTTTCCGTCTGGTGCGCGCGGTCAAGAATCGCTTCGGCGCCGCCAACGAGGTCGGCGTGTTCGCGATGACCGAGCAAGGCTTGAAGGAAGTGAAGAATCCTTCCGCGATCTTTCTCTCGCATCATTCGCGCCCGGTTGCCGGCAGTGCAGTGATGGTGGCGCGCGAAGGCAGTCGTCCGATGCTGGTCGAAGTGCAGGCGCTGACCGACGAAGCGCAGGGCATGAACCCGCGTCGCGTCGCCGTCGGTCTCGATTCGAACCGGCTCGCGCTGCTGCTTGCGGTGCTGCATCGGCATGGCAATGTGTCGAGCGCGGGTCGCGACGTCTTCGTCAACGTCGTCGGCGGCGTGCGGATTTCGGAAACCGCCGTCGATCTGCCCGCCGTGCTTGCCGCCGTTTCCAGCGTTCGCGATCAGCCGCTGGCCGGCAAGCTCGTGTGCTTCGGCGAGATCGGCCTCGCAGGCGAAGTCCGTCCGGTGCCCTTCGGCGAAGAACGGCTGAAGGAAGCAGCCAAGCACGGCTTCGAACGCGCCATCGTTCCCGAAGCCAACAAACCGCGACGACCCATCGACGGCCTCGAGGTCATCGGCGTCGAGCGGCTGGAGCAGGCGCTGCGTTCCGCGTTCTGAAGAATCCGGAGTTTCACACGGAGTTCACGGAGAACACGGAGAAGAGAAGAAATATCTCCACGGGGGACACGGGGAGCACGGGGTTCCGAGAGAAAGAAGTTTTTCCTTCCCCGTGCTCCCCGTGTTCCCATTCCTCCCCCGTGGAAACTCTCTTCATTTCTTGTTCTCTGGCTCCGTGTTCTCCGTGAACTCCGTGTGAAGCCTTCCTACCCTTCTTCCGCCGTCTCTTCCGTCACCGGCCTGATGCGGGCGGTTTTCACCGCATTGTCCACGGCCTGCAGGATTTCGATCGACAGGCCGCCGATCTTCAGCGACGTGCCCGGCTCGGGAATGTTTTCCAGGTATTCCAGGATCAGTCCATTGAGGGTGCGCGGACCGGTGACGGGCAGCGACCAGCCGAGCGTGCGGTTGAGGACGCGCACGTTGACTGCGCCATTCACCACGTAGCTGCCGTCGGCGTCGCGGTGGATGTCGCGATGCAGGGTGCCGGGGTCGCTGGTGAATTCGCCGACGATTTCTTCGAGGATGTCTTCGAGCGTGACCAGTCCGCGGATGTCGCCGTATTCGTCGACGACGAGGGCGATGCGGCGGCGGTCGCGCTGGAAGTTCTGCAACTGCACGTCGAGGGTCGTGCCTTCGGGAACGAAGTACGCCTCGCGCTCGCGGGCGATGCTCAGCAGGATCTCGCGCGACAGCGCGCCGTGCGCGAGCGCATGGGCGACCTTCTTCATGTGCAGCATGCCGACCACGTTGTCGAGATTGCCTTCGCACAGCGGCAGGCGCGTATGCGGCGTGGTGCGCAGCAGGTCGAGGATCGAATCCCAGTCATCGTCGATGTAGACGCTGGAGATCTCGCTGCGCGGGATCATGATGTCTTCGACGGTCACCGACTGCAGTTCCAGGATGCGCGCCAGCATGCGCTGGTGCGTGTGGGCGGCGGCGAAGCCGGACGGCGCATCGGCGGGATCGGTGCTCAACGCCCGGCCGGCGGCGGGTGCGATCCCGATGCCGCGCTGCAAGCCGTTCGACAGTTTTTCGATCAGCCAGGTCAGCGGCTGCAGCGTGCGGAAGAGGCCGGCGCACAGCCACGAAGCCGGCAGCGCAATGCGTTCGGGAAAGCGTGCGCCGAACGCCCGCGGCACGAGATCGCCGAAGACCATGATCAGCAAGGTGATGCACGCAACGCCCAGCGCGAACGTCACGGCCATGCCGGAGTGCGCGGCCACGACGCCGGCGATGGCGGCGGCGCTGGCGTGCAGCAGCGTCCGGCACAGCAGGAACGTCATGGCAACGCGGTCGGACTGGGCGAGAAGAAGCTCGATCCGCCGCGCCTTGCGATTGCCGATGCGCGCGAGATTGCGTAAGCGGTAACGATTGAGATTGAGGAAGGCGGCTTCGACCGCCGCGACCAGCGCCGACAGGGCGATCAGCACCAGGATCGTGATCGTCGGGGCCGCCCAGACGACGGGCCAATCGATACTGTCAGGTTCCAAGTTCGTACGACCTCAACCCCAGTGGCGTCCGAGAATGGATTCCAGGACGAGCTTGGAGCCGAAGTAGGCGAGCACCAGCAGCGCGAAACCGCTGAGCGTCCAGCGCACAGCGGTGCGACCGCGCCAGCCGAAGCGCCAGCGACCGAACAGCAGGATGGCGAAGACGATCCAGGCCAGGCACGAAAGGATCGTCTTGCGCGACAGGTTCTGTGCGAACAGGTCCTCGACGAAGATGAAGCCGCTGAACAGCGCGAGCGTGAGGATGGCGAAGCCCGCGCCGATGGCCTGGAACGTTGCCGCTTCCAGCGCTTCGACGGACGGCAGGCTCGACAGCCAGCCCAGCGGCTGGCGATTGCGCAGGCGTCGATCCAGCAGGGCGAGCGCGATGGCCATGGCCGCGGCCGTGGCGAGGAGCGCGTAAGCGATCGTCGACAGGACGATGTGCGCGGCGAGTTCCCAGTTGTGTTCCTTGAGCGCGAACGAGCGTGCGCCTTCGTCCGTGGTGGCGGCGAAGATGCCCACGGCCGCCAGCAGCACGGCGCCGATGCCGGCGAAGCGCGGCCGCTGCCAGGAAGCGGCGAGTGCGATCACCGCCATGATCAGGCCGATCAGGGAGGCGGTTTCCGCCACCGACAGCGCCAGCTGCGGCGCCGAGAACATCGCCTGCCAGAGGAACACGGCGTGGACGATGACGGCGAGCACGCCGAGCGCCAGTCCGGTGACCCGCTGGCCGCGCGCGGAATGACGTTCAGCGCGATACACACTGGAGGCCAGCCAGACGGCGCAGGCCAGGTAGCAGGCGAGCACGACGATGGAAAACACGGGGAGCGTTGTTCTCTGCTTGAGGGGACGGGCTGCAGGCGACAGGCTACAGGCTACGGCCGGAGAGGACTAGACGACTTCAATCTTCCGTCTGCAGCCTGTCGCCTGTAGCCTGTCGCCCTGCCTTTTTCCTCCCGGATCCCCGCCGATGTTCGACAAACTGACCGAACGCCTGCAAGGCGTCATGGAAAGCCTGCGCGGTCGCGGGCGTCTGACCGAAGAGAACATCGGCGACACCCTGCGCCAGGTGCGCATGGCGCTGCTCGAAGCCGACGTCGCGCTGCCGGTGGTGAAGACCTTCATCGAATCCATCCGCGGCAAGGTCGTCGGCATGGAGATCGAGAAAAGCCTGACGCCCGGTCAGTCGCTGATCAAGATCATTCACGACGAACTGATCGCGCTGATGGGCGCGGGCGTGCGTCCGATCAATCTGCGGGCGCAGCCGCCGGTCGTGATCCTGCTCGCCGGCCTGCAGGGTGCGGGCAAGACCACGTCGGCCGGCAAGCTCGCGAAATGGATCAAGGAGAATGAAAAGAAGAAGGTGCTGCTGGCGAGCACGGACGTCTACCGTCCCGCCGCCATCCTGCAGCTCGAACGGCTCGCAAAACAGCTCGACGTCGCCTTCTATCCGTCCGATCCGAACAAGCCGGCGCTGACGCTGGCGCGCGAAGCGCTGTCCGAAGCGAAGCAGTCGCTGTACGACGTGCTCATCGTCGACACCGCCGGCCGCCTGCACGTCGACGACGAGATGATGGGCGAGATCCGCGACATCAGCGCCGCGGTGAGCCCGACCGAAACGCTGTTCGTCGTCGACAGCATGGCGGGTCAGGATGCCGTGAATGCGGCGCGCGCCTTCGGCGACGCGCTGAGCCTCACCGGCGTCGTGCTCACCAAGACGGACGGCGATGCCCGCGGCGGCGCGGCCCTGTCGGTCCGCCAGATCACCGGTCAGCCCATCCTGTTCATGGGCACGGGCGAAAAGACCGACGCCCTGGAAGTCTTCCAGGCCGAGCGGGTGGCCTCGCGCATCCTCGGCATGGGCGACGTGCTGGCCCTGGTCGAGAACGTCCAGAAGACCGTCGATCGCGAACAGGCCGAAAAGCTCGCCCGCAAGATGAAGTCGGGCAAGGACTTCGACCTCGAGGATCTGCACGACCAGCTCCTGCAGGTCGAGCGCATGGGCGGCCTGAGCTCGCTGATGGACAAGCTGCCGGCTCACCTCACGGCAAAAGCCGGGCAACTCCCCCAGGGCAATGAAAAGGAGATCAAGCGCCAGGTCGCCATCATCCGTTCCATGACGCCGGGGGAGAGGAAATACCCGAAGAACATCGATGCCTCCCGCAAGCGCCGCATCGCCGCCGGCTCGGGCGTGCATGTTTCGGAGATCAACAAGCTCCTGAAAAATTACCTTCAGATGCAGAAGGTTATGAAGAGCATGAGCAAGGGCGGTGGGCTGGCGAAGATGATGCGGGCGTTTGGGGGGCGGATGCCGGGGATGTGAGCGGCCTAACCCTTTCACTTCCCCCAGCTTTTCAGTACCATTCGCGCCCTTTTCCGGGGCTCACGCCCTCATCCGTGGATTTCCGAGGCTTTATCAATGGTTACGATCCGGCTTACGCGCCGTGGCGCGAAGAAGCAGCCCTTCTATCACATCGTCGTTACGGACAGCCGTAAGCGTCAGGGTGGCATGGCGCTCGAACAGGTCGGTTATTTCAACCCGATCGCCGCCGGCAAGCAGACGCGCCTGCAGCTCGATCTGGCGCGTGTCGACTACTGGCTCGACAAGGGCGCCAAGCCCTCCGATCGCGTCGCTGAACTGGTTTCCAAGCAGCGCAAGCAGGCTGTCGCAGCCTGAACCCTGATTTGCCCGCGCATCCATAGGTCGTGACGACGCCGGCGCCAGCCTCCGACCGGATCGTCATTCTCGGAAAGATCGCGGGGACCTTCGGGGTCAAGGGTTGGATCAAGGTCAGGTCGTACACCGAGCCGGTCGAAAACATCCTCGGGTACGAAATCTGGCAGGTCGGCAGGGAAGGTCAGTGGCAGCCGGCCACCGTTGAAGAAGCGCGAGTCACCGACAAAGGGGTGCTCGCCAAGCTGGAAGGAATGGAATCGCCCGAAGAGGCCCGATTGAAAGTTGGCCTCGAGATCGGTGTGTGGCGCAGCGAAATGCCGCCGCCCGAGCCGGGTGAGTACTACCTGAGCGACCTGGAAGGCATCGATGCGGTGTCTGCGTCGGGCGAACCGCTCGGCAAAGTCGATCACTTCCGGACGACGCCTGGCGGCACGGTGGTGATCGTGCGGGGCGAACAGGAACACTGGATTCCGTTCGTGAAGGACAGGATCGTGAAGGTCGAGCTGGATGCCAACCGCATCGTGCTCGACTGGTCGGCCGACTGGTGATGGCCTGTTGATGAATGGGGAGTGGGAATGCGCATCGAAGTGGTGACGCTGTTCCCGGAGTTCATCACCGAAGCCGTCCGGGTCGGCGTGCTGGGCCGGGCGATCGAGCGTGGACAGGTGAGCGTCGCGGCGAGCAACCCGCGCGAGTTCGCCGAGGACGCGCACAAGACGGTCGACGATCGGCCGTACGGCGGCGGACCGGGCATGGTCCTGAAGGTCGAGCCGACGCGTACAGCCCTCCGGGCGGCGCGGGCCAGGCTCCCGGAAGGCAGTCGCCGGATCTACCTGGCGGCGGACGGCGAAACGCTGACGCAGGCCAGAGCCCGCGAGCTGTCGCAGCTGCCGGGGCTGCTGTTGCTGGCAGGTCGTTACGAAGGCGTGGACGAGCGCCTGCTGGCGACCGAGATCGACGAGTGCATCTCGATCGGCGACTACGTGGTGTCGGGCGGTGAGCTGCCCGCGCTGGTGCTGATCGACGCCATCGTGCGATTGCTGCCGGGCGTGCTGGGCGACGATGAGTCCGCACAACAGGATTCGTACGTCGCCGGACTGCTCGACTGGCCGCACTACACGCGGCCGGAAGTGTTCGAGGATCGCGCGGTGCCGCAGGTGTTGCTGAGCGGCAATCACGCCGCGATCCAGCGCTGGCGGACCAAGCAGGCGCTGGGACGCACGTGGCAGCGACGGCCGGATCTGCTGGCGAAGCTGCAGATGACGAAGGAGCAGCGCCGGCTGCTGGACGAATTCGTTGCGGAATACGAGGCGGAACGCGCCGTGCGCGGGCCGCAGGATCGAGAGTAGACAGGTTTTCAATTTCGGAATCGGTGCAACCATGGCCAACATCATCGAAACGCTCGAGCGCGAAGCATCTGACAAGAAGATCCCGGACTTTTCCCCGGGCGACACCGTCGTGGTGGAAGTGAAGGTGAAGGAAGGCGACCGCGAGCGCGTGCAGGCCTACGAAGGCGTCGTGATCGCCCGTCGCAACCGCGGTCTGAACTCCTCGTTCACCGTGCGCAAGATTTCCCACGGCGAAGGCGTGGAACGCGTGTTCCAGGCCTACAGCCCGTCCATCGGTTCGATCAGCGTGAAGCGCCGCGGCAACGTCCGCCGCGCCAAGCTGTACTACCTGCGCGACCTGACCGGCAAGGCAGCGCGCATCGAAGAAAAGGTCTAAGACCGCTTCTTACTGCACCGGAAGGGCGCGACGGCGAATGGCCGTCGCGCCCTTTTTTCTTCCTGTAGGTCAGGCTTCAGCCTGACAGCTTCTCAGGCCGGCTGAAGCCGGCCCCACAGGAAGAAATAAAGCCGGTGGGTGCCGATGGCAACGGTCCGCGGCCGACGCGTACACTCCAGCCGAACCCGATTCCGGAGTCCTCATGCCCGGCCCCTCGCGCCCGATCCAGGCGTTGCTGCGAGCTTTCCTGCTGACGGTCCTTGCCGGCACGGCAACGGCCAGCCCGGCCACCGACAAGGTCATTGCCAACGTCCGCCTGCCGCCGGGCTTCAAGCTCGAGGTCTACGCGGACGACGTGCCGTTCGCGCGCTCGATGGCGCTCGGCGCCAAGGGCACGTTGTTCGTCGGCACCCGCAAAGGTGTCGTCTACGCGCTCACCGGTACGCCCGGCAGCGGCGTCAAACCGACGACGCGCACCCTCGCCGGGAAACTGAACCAGCCCAACGGCGTCGCCTTTCGCGATGGTGCGCTCTACGTCGCCGAAGTCAGTCGCATCACTCGTTACGATGGCATCGAGTCGTCGCTCGACCAGGTTCCCGAGCCCAAGGTGGTGCGCGATGACTTTCCGAAGGACGGCCATCACGGCTGGAAGTACATCGCCTTCAGTCCCGACGGCAAGCTGTACGTGCCCATCGGCGCGCCGTGCAACGTCTGCAATCAGCCCGGCTACGCCGTCATCACGCGCATGAATCCCGACGGCTCGGATCGCGAAGTGTTCGCCCGCGGCATCCGCAACACCGTCGGCTTCACCTGGCATCCGACGACGCGCGAACTCTGGTTCACCGACAACGGCCGCGACTATCTCGGCGACGACGCACCGCCTTGCGAACTGAACGTCGCGCCGCGCCCGGGTCTCGACTTCGGTTTTCCTTACTGCCACGGCAAGGACATCAAGGATCCCGAGTTCGGCAAGCTGGGCGACTGCGGCCGGATCGCGCCGCCGGTGCAGTTGCTCGACGCGCACGTCGCGCCGCTGGCAGTGAAGTTCTATACCGGCAGCGCATTCCCCGAGCGCTATCGCAACCTCGTCTTCATCGCCGAACACGGTTCCTGGAACCGCTCCGAGAAGAGCGGCTATCGCATCACCACCGTGAAGCTCGATGGCAACCAGGCCGTGAGCTACGAGCCGTTCGCGACCGGCTTCAATCGCGGTAACGAGGTCTACGGTCGTCCCGTGGATCTGCTGCTGCTCGACGACGGTTCATTTCTGGTTTCCGACGATCAGGCCGGCGCGATCTACCGCCTGAGCTATGCCGTGAAGGATTGACGTACCGATCATGAAGACTCTCGCTGCGATTTTCGGTTTTCTCTGGCGCGTGCTCGACGGCATGCGCAAGGTGATGCACTTCATCGTCCTGCTGGTCATTTTCCTGGTGTTGCTGGCGGTGCTGTCGCCGCGCATTCCGATCGTGCCGCAATCGGCCGCGCTCGTGATCGCGCCGCAGGGTGCACTGGTGGAGCAGTTGTCGGGCGATCCGTTCGAACGCGCGCTCGCCGAGGCCTACGGCACCGGCCGGGCGGAGACGCTGGTGCGCGATGTCGTCGACGCCATCGAAGCGGCCAAGAAGGATCATCGCATCAAGGCGCTGGTGCTCGATCTCGGCTCCATGCAGGGCGGCGGTATCGCCAAGCTGGAGGAGGTGGCCGCGGCCGTGCGCGATTTCCGCGCCACCGGCAAGCGCGTCATCGCGATCGGCGAAGGCTACGACCAGGCGCAGTACTACGTGGCATCCAACGCCGATGACATCTTTCTCGATCCGCAGGGGCTCGTGCTCATCGAGGGCTTCGGCTATTTCCGCACGTTCCTTAAAGGCGCCATCGACAAGCTTGCGGTCGACGTGAACATCTTCCGCGCCGGCAAGTTCAAGTCGTACACCGATCAGTTCAGTCGCAGCGACATGGCCGAGAGCGAGCGCGAGGAAAGCCTGGCCTGGCTCAATTCGCTGTGGACGCAATATCAGGCGTCGGTCACGCAGTCGCGCGGACTCGAAGCGAATGCCATCGACGCCTACGTCCGGGAGATGGCGTCGGCAGCGCGCGCTGCCAATGGCGATCTGGCCGCGGTCGCGATGGAGCGTCGCCTCGTCACCGAACTCAAGTCGCGCCACGAAGCCGAGGAATATCTCAAGACGCTGGTCGGCGAGGACAAGGACGATCACGGCTACCAGGGCATCGCACACTGGGACTACCTCAGCGCCGTGCGCGCAGCGCATGCGTTGCGGATCGAAGGCGATCGCATCGGCGTCGTGGTCGCTTCGGGCGAAATCCTCGACGGCGAACAGCCGCCGGGCACGATCGGATCGGACTCCGCCGTGCGGTTGCTGCGCCAGGCCCGCTACGACGATTCGATCAAGGCGGTCGTGCTGCGCATCGACAGTCCCGGCGGCAGCATGCTCGCCTCCGAAGTCATCCGTCGCGAAATCGACGCGCTGCGCGATGCGGGCAAGCCGGTGATCGCATCGATGAGCAGCATGGCCGCGTCCGGCGGTTACTACATCGCGATGGATGCCGACGAGATCTGGGCGCACCCGGCGACGCTCACCGGCTCCATCGGCGTGTTTGCCGTGATTCCCACCTTCCAGCGCACGCTGGAAAAGATCGGCGTGTCGACCGACGGTGTCGGCACGACACCGCTCGCCGGCGCGCTGAGCGTCGAACGCACGCTCAAGGACGAAGCAAAGGAAATCCTGCAGTTGTCCGTCGAACATGCCTATGGCACGTTCATCGGCCACGTCGCCGCCGCCCGCGAAAAGCCCATCGAGGAAATCGACGGCATCGCCCAGGGCCGCGTCTGGGCCGGCAACGACGCCGAACGCATCGGCCTCGTCGACAAGCTCGGTTCCTATCGCGATGCGCTCAATGCGGCCGCCGAACGCGCCGGTCTCGACAAGGACAGCTACAAGGTGGAGTACATCGAACCGCCGCTCGGCTGGCGTCAGGCGCTGGCGATGCAGACGCAGGCGCTCGCTGCGCGCATCACCTCGTCACTCGTGCCGAAGAACGAACTGCTGCTGTCGGCGCGCAAGATGCTGTCGCCGATCGAAATGGAACTGGCGCGGCTGGCGCGGTTCAGCGATCCGACGCAGGTGTACTACTACTGTCCGTGTTCGGTGAACTGAGAGAGGAGATTGGCCGCAAAAAAGCGCAAAGCACGCAAGTCAAAGAAAGCCGGAGGCCATCCGCTCCGTATTCCGTCCCTTGCGTTCTTTTTGCGCCTTTTTGCGGCTATTTTCTCCCGCTCTCTTCCCAATCCATCACCACCTTCCCCGACTGTCCCTTGCCCATGATCTCGAAGGCGCGCTGATACTCGGTGTACGGCACGCGGTGAGTGATGATCGGGCGGATGTTCAGGCCCGATTGCAGGATGGCGGCCATCTTGTACCAGGTCTCGAACATCTGGCGGCCGTAGATGCCTTTGAGAGTGAGGCCTTTCAGGATCACTTCGTTCCAGTCGATGGCGACGTCGGCCGGCGGCAGGCCGAGGAGAGCGACGCTGCCGCCGTGATGCATCGTGCGCAGCAGGTCACGGAAGGCGGTGGCATTGCCTGACATCTCCAGGCCGACGTCGAAGCCTTCCTGCATGCCGAGCTGTTTCATCGCATCGTCGAGCGAATCGCGCGTCACGTTCAGCGCGAGCGTCGCACCCATCCTGCGCGCCAGATCGAGGCGATAGTCGTTCACGTCGGTGATGACGACGTGGCGTGCGCCGACGAAGCGCACGATGGCGGCGGCCATGATGCCGATCGGGCCGGCGCCGGTGATCAGCACGTCCTCGCCGACCACGTCGAAGGCGAGGGCGGTGTGCACGGCATTGCCGAGCGGGTCGAGGATGGCTGCGATCTCATCGTCGATCGCGTCCGGCAGCTTGAACGCGTTGAACGCGGGAATGACGACGTACTCGGCGAAGCAGCCGGGACGATTCACGCCGACGCCGACGGTGTTGCGGCACAGGTGCCGGCGTCCGGCGCGGCAGTTGCGGCAGTGACCGCAGGTGATGTGACCTTCGCCCGAGACGCGATCGCCTTTGCTGAAGCCGGCAACCTCGCTGCCGATCTCGACGATCTCGCCGCAGTACTCATGCCCCACGGCCATCGGCACCGGAATGGTCCGCTGGGCCCAGCCGTCCCAGTGGTAGATATGCATGTCGGTGCCGCAGATGGCGGTGCGCTTGACGCGGATCATCACGTCGTTCGGACCGACCGTGGGCTGCGGAATGTCCTGCAGTTCGATGCCGGGCGCAGCGTGGGCTTTGACGAGGGCGTGCATGGAGATGAGTCGGGGAAGGGTGGGAGATGGGTCGCCAGCCTACTGCGGCGATGCTGTATTCAATAGAGGTAGCCTCCGCTGTGGGGCCGGCCATAGCCCAATGACTCAAGGACTTGCTCTGCCTGTGGGACCGGCTTTAGCCGGCCTGAAAACAGTCAGGCTGAAGCCTGACCTACAGAAGAGGAGAGGCGGCTTCAGCGCACCACGCCGAGCTCGCGGCCGACCGCCGTGAACGCCGCAACGGCCATGTCCAGATGCGCCTTCGTGTGGACGGCGGACATCTGTGTGCGGATGCGTGCCTTGCCGTGGGCAACCACGGGGAAGGAGAAGCCGATGACGTATACACCGTGCGCCAGCAGGCGCTGCGCGAAGTCGGAAGCCAGCCTGGCATCGCCCAGCATGACCGGAATGATGGGATGTTCGCCGGCGACGAGCGTGAATCCCGCGGCCGTCATGCCCTGGCGGAAATGGGCGCTGTTCTCCCGCAGTTGCGTTTTCAACTGCGTGTCGGCTTCCAGCAGGTCGAGGACGCGGAGACTGGCCGCGGCGATGAAGGGCGGGATGCTGTTCGAGAACAGGTAGGGTCGTGAGCGCTGGCGCAGCCAGTCGATGATTTCCTTGCGCCCCGACGTATAGCCGCCGCTCGCGCCGCCGAGCGCCTTGCCGAGCGTGCCGGTCAGGATGTCGATGCGATCCATGACCTCGCGTAATTCGTGCGTGCCGCGGCCGCGCGCGCCGATGAAGCCGGTCGCGTGCGAGTCGTCCACCATCACGAGTGCGCCGTAACGGTCGGCCAGGTCGCAGATTTCCTTCAGTCGCGCGATCACGCCGTCCATGGAAAACACGCCGTCGGTGGCGATCAGTTTGACGCGGCAGCCGTCCGCCTCCTGCAGGCGCGTCTCCAGTTCGTCGAGATCGTTGTTCGCATAACGCAGGCGTTTCGCTTTGCACAGGCGGATGCCGTCGATGATGCTGGCGTGATTCAGCGCATCGCTGATGACGGCGTCCTGTTCGTCGAGCAGCGTTTCGAACAGCCCGCCGTTCGCGTCGAAGCATGAGGAATACAGGATCGTGTCCTGCGTGCCGAGAAAGACGCTGAGGCGCGCTTCGAGGTCCTTGTGGATGGCGTGGGTGCCGCAGATGAAGCGCACCGAAGCCATGCCGTAGCCGTAGCGGTCCAGGGCCAGGCGGGTCGCTTCGCGGACCGCGGCGTGATTGGCCAGGCCCAGGTAGTTGTTGGCGCACAGGTTGATGACTTCCGATCCGTCGCTGACCCGGATCACCGCCTGTTGTGGCGAACTCAGAACCCGTTCGGGCTTGAACAGTCCCTCGGTGCGCAACTGCTCGGTATCGCGCGCCAGTCGATCAAGGAAGTCGCGTTTCATGCGGTCGCCCTTCGAAAAGAGGGCATCGATTCTGCCATCGATAGGCCTGCTGTTCGGAACAGTGCGGCTCCCGGTCGACGATGACGCTACTGCATCGCATACCGAGAGTTCGGAATGAATGAGGCTGGTTGCTTTGTCAAAAAGTGTAAGCCCGGCGGCATCGTTTGTGCCGCAAACGCGGCAAATACGCATGATGATTCGGGAAAATCAGCCAGATTCGCGATCGTAGGCGATTTCATCGGCCCGTTGCCATTGCGCATCCGTCTTCATACTATCCGTTCGTTACTGAGCGTACTGCGATTACCAAATTCAAATAGAACGGGTCCGCGCTCGGCCCGAACGGGGGTTCAAAGTGAAGACGAAGCTCGACTGCGTTCGTGTTCTTGCCTGCGTGGGTGTTTCGATTGCCGCTGTCGATGGCGCCCTGGCGCAGGACCAGCAGCCATCGCGCACGCTGCTGGAAGAAGTCATCGTGACGGCAGAGCGCCGCTCGGAGAGCGTGCTGGAAGTGCCGCTGTCCATTACTGCCTATGGCGACAAGCAGCGCGAACAGATGGGCATCATGAGTATTCAGGACATGGTGAACTTCGCGCCCGGCGTGTCGTTCAACATGGCTACCGACCGGCCCTCGATCCGCGGCATCGCGCGCCAGTCGAACTTCTTCTCTCTCGACAGCCCCGTCGCCAACTACTTCGACGGCATCTACACCAGCAGCGTGCAGGACGCGCAGCGCCGGCCGATCTTCATCGAACGCACGGAAATCCTGCGCGGTCCGCAGGGCGCGCTGTCCGGTCGCGGCTCGATCGCCGGCGCCTTCAACACGATTTCCAAGCGTCCGACGGACCACTTCGAAACCGAGATCGGCGCCTTTGCCGGCAACTATCGTCGCTACGGCGGCGAGATGACCGTGTCCGGTCCCCTGATCGGCGAGGCACTGCGTGTGCGCGTAAACGGCGGCGTTTATAGCCAGGATGAAGGCTATTTCGAAAACGTATCCCGCGGTGATACGGAAGGCGATCAGCCCAACAACCGCCAGATCTTCGACCTGCTGCTGGACGGCAAGCTGGGCGACAACGTCGAGTACTTCCTGAAGGCCGCGTATGCGGATTACGACGAGTCACGCCGCACGGGCATTTCGACGGCGCCGTTCTATGCGGGCAACCTCAGCGCGCCGTCTGCGTACGGCATCGACGGTGCACTGATGCCGCTGACATCGTGGGGTCTGTTCGCAGGTTCGAACGGTGTACGTCTGGGAGACGTGCCGAACAATCCGGCTTTTCTCTCGGATGACAACTACCACAAGTTCACGAACGACTTTCACAGCCGGCAGAAGCTCGACAACCATCACAGCTATACCGCGCATCTGACGTGGCACACCGGCCCGGTCGACATCAAGTGGATCGGAGGTCACCAAGCCTATCGCTATACGCAGTTGACGGATGTCGACGGCACGGACGTCCTGCAGATGACGCTGCCGGCGCCCGCGACGCGACCGACGTTCCGGCGGACGGTGAGCCCTGGCGGCACCAACCTCTACATGGAGCAGCGCGAGTGGTACAGCAACGAGCTGACCTTCACTTCCACGACTGATTCGAAGTTAAGCTGGATCTTCGGTCTCTATCAGTCGAACGAGGATTACAACCAGGAGCCGGCGACGACGACCTATCCGGGATATCCCGAGCTGAACAATCCCGTCCGGTTCGTTGGCAGCACGCCGGTGCCGGTGCAGCCGAGCGATTCGCCATTCGCCTCCGTGCGCGGTCTGTTCGATGGCGAAACCATCAGTCGCGCGGCGTTCGGGCAGATCGACTACGAGTTCACCGATCAGTGGAAGGCGACGCTCGGCCTGCGCTACAACGAAGACGAGAAGGACGTTTCCGAGGCGTTCCGTTACATCGGCAACAGCGTCAGCGCGGGGTTGGCGCCGATTCTGGCCGGCGGTGGACTGGGCGTGCCGATGGCTCTCGATGTCACGCCCGACTACGATGGCAGTCCGCTGCAGCCTGGCGTCGTGGCGGATCACGGCATCGATCCTGCCGACGGTTATCGCAAGCGCGATTTCCATGGTGAATGGAACGAGCTGACCGGTTCGGTCGGTATCGACTTCAAACCGAACCCGGACAACCTGATCTATGCGCGCGCGGCTCGCGGCTATCGCCCTGGCGGCTTCAATGCGGGCTTCAACTACAACCCGCCGATGGTCGACAACGAAACGGTCAACTCCTACGAGATCGGCTGGAAGACGACGCTCTTCAACCGTCTGCAGATCACCTCATCGGCATTCCTGTACGACTACCGCGACATCCAGTTGCCGCTGCCGGTGCTCGGCCGCTGCTCGAATCCTGACGATCTCAACACCTGCACGATCCTCAGCAGCTTCATCAATCTCCCGAAGGGTGAGAGCCGCGGCATCGAACTCGAAGCCAACTATGCGGCGACCGATCATCTCAGTCTCTACCTGAGCTACGGCTGGCTCGATACCGAGATCAAGGAAGGTCTGACCCAGGAAGGTCGCGGTTTCCAGAATCCGGATGACCCGGCCGCGTTGCTGCCGAATGCGAACCGCCACGAGCAGATCCCCGGTCAGGTCGACAGCTTCACCGGTCTGCCGCGCTGGACGCAGGATCTGTCGGGTAATTCGCTGGCGAACTCGCCGGCGCATAAAGTGGCGGCCAATGCGAACTACACCTTCGAGTTCAAGCCCGGCAACCTCATTGCCTCCGTGAGCTATGTGTGGCGCGACGAGCAGTATTCCGACGTGTTCGAAACCGAACCAGCCATCGTGCCGAGCTTCGACACGATCGGCGCGCGCCTGCTGTGGACCGATGCCCAGGATCGCTACACGGTGATCCTGTACGGCAGCAACCTGACCAACGAGGATGCTGCGGACAGCGCCGGCCTGAGCCGTCTGCGGACGGGGCTCACGGGTGCAGCCGGTCAGGCGTACTTCAAGACCTACAACTTCCTGCCGCCGCGCGAGTACGGCCTCGAATTGCAGTACCGCTTCGGCAATTGACGTTCCCTTCCGCCCTCCCTCCTCCGCGCAGCGGGGGAGGGTCGGGGCGGGGTGTCGCTCCTACGCGCCCGCCTGCATGAGGCGGGCGAATTCCGATCGTTCCTCCGCCG
Organism: Povalibacter sp.; assembly: GCF_036735925.1. NCBI lineage: Bacteria > Pseudomonadati > Pseudomonadota > Gammaproteobacteria > Steroidobacterales > Steroidobacteraceae > Povalibacter > Povalibacter sp. The sequence continues at coordinate 45,536 of NZ_DAINNK010000004.1, read as the reverse complement.
TCATGTGCAGGCCGAGCTTCGACCGGCGCCACAGCACGTCCTCGCCGCTGCGCGCCCATTCGTGCGCGCGCAGGTAGTCGACTTCGGCGCGCGTCAGTCCCGCACCGAAATGCGTCCCCAGATCTTCCAGCGTCTTCGCGCCGCCGATGATCTGGCTGATGCGTGTTCCATAGGATCGCGCCAGCCGCAATGCCACCGCTGCGGGCAGGAACGGCCAGCGACGTTGCACGCCTTCGAGGAAAGCCGAGAAATCGCCGCGCGGCAGATCGCCGCCGGGTAGTTGCGCCTGGTCGGTCCAGCCCTGTTTCGAGCCGCCCAGAAACGGATGCAGTTTCTGCAGGGCCGCTTCGGCGAGGCGTCGATAGGTCGTGATCTTGCCGCCGAACACGGACAGCAGCGCCGGCTGGCCGGGTCCCGCGGTGAGTTCCAGCTTGTAGTCGCGGGTGACCTTCGAAACATTCGTCGACTCGTCGTCGCTCAGCGGGCGCACGCCCGCATAGGTCCATCTCACGTCCGACGGCGAGATGCTGCGCACGAAGTATTCGTTCACCGTCTCGCACAGATAACGGACTTCGTCGTCGGAAATGGTCGCGTCCGCGGGATTGCCTTCGTAAGGTACGTCGGTGGTGCCGACCAGCGTGAACTCCTGCTGATAGGGAATCGTGAACACGACGCGACCGTCGGGATGCTGCAGCAGAAACGCGTGCTCGCCCTCGTACATGCGCGGCACGACGATATGACTGCCCTTGACCAGCCGGATCTGCGTTTCGTTCGCACTGCGCGGTACGTGGCGCAGAACGTCTTCGACCCACGGACCGGCCGCGTTCACGATCGTGCGAGCCAGCAGCGTCGATTGTTCGCCGCTCGCGGTGTCTTCGACTCGCGCCCGCCAGCGTCCGTCCTGCACGGACGCGCCGACGAAACGGGTATGCGTACGGATGACCGTGCCGCGCTGTGCCGCGTCCATCGCGTTCAGGATCACCAGGCGGCTGTCGTCGACCCAGCAATCCGAATACGTGAAGCCGTGCGTGAGCTGCGGCTGCAGCGTGCCGGCCCACGGGCCGTGCGCAAGACTCACGCCGTGCGATGCCGGCAGGCGGTGCCGGCCGCCGATGTGATCGTAGAGAAACAGGCCGCAGCGGATCTGCCAGCGCGGCCGCAGTCCCGTCACGTGCGGCAGCACGAACTGCATCGGCTGGATGATGTGCGGCGCGATGGCCAGCAGCCGCTCGCGCTCGATCAGCGCTTCGCGCACCAGGCGGAACTCGAACAGTTCGAGATAACGCAGTCCGCCGTGAATCAGCTTGGTGCTGGCGGAAGAAGTCGCCGAGGCGAGATCGCCCTGTTCGACGAGCGCGACCTTGTGCCCGCGTCCTGCCGCATCGCGGGCGATGCCCGCGCCATTGATGCCGCCGCCGATGATCAGCAGATCGAAAGAGTCGTTCATTGTGGAGGCGAATGCTGCATGGTTTTGCGTCCGCTGGGCAGGGGGGAAATCGTGCCGACTGCTGCGGGCGTGACGCGACTCACGCCCGGAGGTACGCTGCCTGCATGGCAGCAGATGTCACGAGTTCCGGACTGCGCATCGACAAGTGGTTGTGGTGTGCACGTTTCTTCAAGAGCCGCGCGCTGGCCACCGACGCCGTGGCGGGTGGACTCGTGCACGTCAACGGCGAGCGCATCAAGCCTTCACGGCTCGTGCACGTCGGCGATCGCCTGCTCATCACGCGCGATGAACAGCGCTTCGAACTGATCGTGCAGGCCATACCCGTGCGCCGCGGGCCGGCGCCCGAGGCCCGCCTGCACTACATCGAGACCGACGCAAGCATCGCCGCTCGCGAGGCGCGCAAGGCCTTCGCGAAGCTGGCGGCGCCTGCGCCCGCACAGCGGCCCGACAAGCACGGCAGGCGCGCCTTGCGCGACCTGCGCCGCGGCTGAAGGAGATTGCATCGTGGAAATCATCCTGACGGTCAATGGCGAGTCGCGCGTCGTCGACGTCGATGCCGACACGCCGCTCTTGTGGGTGCTGCGCGAATCGCTGCGGCTCACGGGCACCAAGTTCGGCTGCGGTATCGCGGCCTGCGGCGCATGCACCGTGCACATCAACGGCACCGCGGCGCGCTCGTGTTCGATTCCGGCGGCGGCCGTGCAGGGGCAGGCCATCACCACGATCGAAGCGCTCGGCCATTCCGGCCAGCGGCATGCGCTCCAGGAAGCGTGGATCGAACACCAGGTGCCGCAATGCGGCTATTGCCAGTCGGGCATGCTGATGGCGGCAGCCTCGCTGCTCGCGAAGACACCGCGACCGACCGATCAGGACATCGACACGGAGATCACCAATCTCTGTCGCTGCGGCACCTATGAACGCATCCGTCGCGCCATTCATGCCGCAGCGCTGAAGCTGTCCAGCGGCGATGTCGAGGCGAACGACAGCGCACAGCCCGCGCAGGTGCGTCATGGGTAAGTGGACGCGTCGCGCCGTGCTCGCCACCGGCGGCCTCGTCGGCGGCGGGCTGGTGCTGGGATTCAGCGGCATTGCGTTCGCGCCGAATCGCATCGGCATCCGCCCGGAGGACGAGAAGGACGCCGCCCGCCTCACGACGTGGCTCAGGATCGCGCCCGACGACACCATCACCGTGATCGTGCCCCACTGCGAGATGGGGCAGGGCGTGCATACGTCGTTGCCGATGATGCTGGCCGAGGAGCTCGATGCCGACTGGGACAACGTGCGCGTCGAAGAAGCGCCCGCGGAACTGCTCTACGCGAACGGCTATCTGGTGCGCGCGTTCGTGCCCGCGGTGGCCGACGTGCCGAAGTTCATGGAGCGCTTCATCGACTGGGGCACCTACCGGCTGACGCGCATGCTGGATCTGCAGGTGACCGGCGGCAGCAGTTCGGTGCGCGGCACCGGCTTTCTCGGCATGCGCGTCGCCGGCGGTGCAGCGCGCGCGATGCTCATCGAGGCGGCGGCGCAGCGCTGGCAGGTGCCGGCGAGCGAATGCGATGCGAAGCGCTCGCAGGTGGTTCATGCGGGATCGGGTCGCAGCGCGACCTTCGGCGAACTCGCCGCGGAGGCGGCGAAGCTCGAACCGCCGGTGCATCCGCGGCTGAAGTCGTACAAGGAGTATTCCCTCGTCGGCAAGCCGGTTCCGCGGCTCGACATTCCATCGAAAGTGGACGGCAGCGCGCAGTACGCCATCGACGTCGATGTTCCCGGAATGCTGTACGCGACGATTGCCGCGGCGCCGGTGTTCGGTGCGCGGCTCGGCGCGGTGGATGCGGCAGCGGTCAGCGCGCAACCGGGCATTCGCAAGGTCGTGCAGCTGGACGACGCAGTGGCCGTCGTCGCTGACAGCTACTGGCGCGCCCTGAAGGCGGTACGCAGTCTCATTCCCTCATTCACCGCGACCGACAACGATGCGCAGACCAGCGAGACTCTCGCGGCGACGACGGCCAGGGCGCTCGAAGCCGGCGAGGCGGAGAAAGTGTTTTCGAGCGACGATGCCACCGCCGCGCTCGGCGGCGCCGGCAAGGCGATCGAGGCGGAGTACGCCGTGCCGTATCTTGCCCACGCCTCGATGGAGCCGATGAACGCGACCGCGCGCATCGCGGCGGATCGCTGCGAAGTGTGGGTCGGCGTGCAGGATCCGCTGGCGGCGCGCAAGGTCGCAGCCAAGGCCGCCGGCATGAATGCGGACGACGTCGTCATTCACACGCATCCGCTCGGTGGTGGTTTCGGCCGCCGTCTGCCGGGCGCCCATGACTTCATCGATCAGGCGGTGCGCATCGCCAGGGCGATGGCGCCGGCGCCGGTCAAGCTGATCTGGAGTCGCGAAGAAGACATCCAGCACGACTACTACCGGCCCGCAGTCATCGGTCGCTACAAGGGCGCCATCGATTCCAGCGGCAGACCGAGCGTGTGGATCTCGCGCTTCAACGACGTCGCGGGCGCCGCTGCGCACGTGCCCTATGCCGTGCCGAATCAGGACATCCGCTCAGTGAAGGTCGCAAGTCACGTCCGTACGGGATCGTGGCGCTCGGTCGAGTTCTCGCAGCACGGCTTCTTCACCGAATCGTTCATCGATGAACTCGCGCACGCGGCCGGCAAGGATCCGTTCGAGTTCCGTCGCGACCTGCTCGAACATGCGCCGCGGCACCGCGCCGTACTGGAGAAAGCGGCGTGGATCGCCGGCTGGGGCGCAGAACCTGCACCCGGCCGCGCACGCGGCATCGCGCTGGTGGAGAGCTTCGGCACCATCGTTGCCGAAGTCGCGGAGGTCGAACTCGTCGACGATCGCATCAAGGTCCACAACGTCTGGGCTGCGGTCGACTGCGGCTACGTCGTCAATCCGGATACGGCGCTCGCGCAGATCGAAGGCGGCATCGTCTTCGGCCTGTCGGCCGCGCTGTTCAGCGAGATCACGGTGCGCAACGGTCGCGTGACTCAGTCGAACTTCAACGACTATCCGCTGCCGAAGCTCGCCGACGCACCGCGCGTCAAGGTCGAGTTCATTCACTCCGACGCCGCGCTCGGCGGCCTGGGCGAGCCTGGGGTGCCGCCGATCGCGCCCGCCGTTGCCAATGCGGTGTTCGCGTTGACGGGGAAGCGGTTGCGGTCGTTGCCGTTGAGGGTGGGGGATTCGGAGGCCGCAAAGACCGCATAAAAGAATTTCTAAAAAGTTAAGGGTGTGCTGGCGTAATGCGTCCCTTCCTCCGCGCAGCGGGGGAAGGACAGGATGGGGGGCTTGAGAAAGGGAGCGCTGTCGTGCGCCCCCACCCCAACCCTCCCCCGCTACGCGGAGGAGGGGGCAGGACACGCAAACGACCTCTCTACCAGAATCCCTTCGATTTCTTTTATGCGGTCTTTTGCGGCTCTCTCGTAATTCCGCTCCCGGCCGTACTGAACGACCGCCCCGGACGATTCGCCAGCACCGCCTGAATCTCCGCCACGATGGCGAGCGCAATGCTCTCCGGCGTCTTCGCGCCGATGTCGAGTCCGATCGGACCATAGAGGCGATTGCCGAAGCGTGTCGCGCGCTCGCCGATGTCGTTCATCAGTCGCACGCGGCGCGGTGCGGGACCGAGCAGGCCGATGTAGGGAATGGCACTGTCGGCGAGTGCCGCGAGATAGGCCTCGTCCGAGGTGAGGTGATGGCTCATCACCACGGCCGCATCGAAACGCGTACCGTCGAGGAAGCCGGACAATGTCGCAGCCGGTCGCAGTTCGACGCTGCGCGCGCGCGGGAAGCGGTCGACGATGGCGTAGGCAGGGCGATGATCCAGCACGGTGATGTGCCAGCCCATCAGGCCGGCGATCTCCACCAGCGGCATGGCATCGGGGCCGGCGCCGAGGATCAGCAGTTTCGGCGGCAGCTCGACGGGGACGATGAGGAACTCGATGTCGTCCGCGTTCACTGTCGCTGCGCTGCCGGCCGAAGCAATCGCCGTTTGCACGGCAGCCGGCAAGGCGCCGGGTTCGTCGCTGCGAAAGGCAGCGCCCAGGGCGAATCGCGGATTCGTGCTCGCGGTCACGAGCGCAATGCTGCCGGCAATGTGCCGGTTGCGGCAGCGATCGACGAATGCATAGGGCTCGTAGTCATTGGCTGCGTTCAGGCGCGTCAGCAGGATGCGCATCGCACCTTCGCAGCCGAGACCGATGCCCCAGATCAGATCGTCGGAACTGCGCGTGTCGTATTCGGCGATCGAAGCGTTGCCGGTTTCCAGCACCTTGCGCGAGCGTTCGACGAGATCCGCTTCGAGACAGCCGCCGCTCAGCAGTCCCGCGGCGCTGGCGTCCTGCGCAATCAGCATCTGTGCGCCGGCCTTGCGATACGTCGAGCCGATGGTGTGGATGATGGTGGCGAGCACCAGCGGCTCGCCGCGCTCGCGATGCAGGCGAAAGAATTCCCCCAGCGAGACAGGTCGATGGTTCATGCAGACATGCTGGCACGAGGCGCCGGCTGCGCGCCAGATTCAGCGAATCCCGCAAGCGGGGCGGATTCACGGGCCGCATTCAGTGGTTGTTAAACTGCCGCCGTCCAGCATCACGCCGTCCTTTCACCGGAGATTCCGACACATGCGCAGACTGCTTTCCGCAATGGCCTTCGCCGTTCTTCTGAGCGTGCCCGTTGCCTCCTTCGCTGCTGCGAACGTCAGCTGCAGCATGACCTTCAACATGAAGGGCTGGTCGGCGATCTACAAAACCTACAGCGGCACGGGTACGGTGAAATGCTCGAATGGCCAGACCGCCCGCGTGAAACTGTCCGCCAAGGGCGGCGGATTGACGGTCGGCAAATCGGAAATCGAGAACGGCCGGGGCGAATTCTCCGGCGTGAAGGGAATCGAGGAGGTCTTCGGTTCGTATGCCCAGGCCGAAGCGCATGCCGGCGCGGTGAAGTCTTCCAGGGCGAGCGTCATGACCAAGGGCGAGGTGTCGCTGGCATTGAGCGGCACCGGCCGCGGCTGGGACCTGGGCATCGCCTTCGGCAAGCTGACGATTTCGCGCTAGCTTCCTGTGGGGCCGGCTTCAGCCGGCCTTTCCGAGTCAGGCTAAAGCCTGACCTACAGTCGGAGCCGGACACCGCGTCAGTTCTGCGTTGCAGCGCGCGTCGCGCCACGTTTCTTTTCCCCGGCCAATCGCGTCGCGAATACAATGCGGGCTCGCCCGGCGAGATCCCGATGCATGGACAGTCGGGACGAAACAAACTGGAAGAGTTCAGCGCGCGGAGCTGCAGCCTGCGGCTTCGGGGGATTGCGATGGCAGACGCATCACAGAATCTTGCATCGTCCGGCGCGACGACCGGCAGCGGCTCCGACGTCATCGTCATCGACGTACTGCCGCAGCATCGCTTCGACGAAGCTGCCCTGTGGCGTTATCTCGAAACGCATCTCGACGATTTTTCCGGGCCGGCCCGGCTGCGGCAATTCCAGGGCGGGCAGTCGAACCCGACGTTCCTGATCGAAACCGCCTCGCGCAAGTACGTCCTGCGCAAGAAGCCGCCCGGCAAGCTGCTGCCGTCGGCGCACCTGGTCGAACGCGAGTACCGCATCCTCAGGGCGCTGCCGTCCGATCAGGTGCCCGTGCCGCGCGCGCGGGTGCTGTGCGAGGACACGTCCATCATCGGCACGGCGTTCTACGTGATGGATCACATCGAAGGTCGCGTGATCACGGGCGTCACGCTGCCGCAACTGACGCCGCCGGAGCGTCGCGCGGTCTATGCGGACTTCGCGCGCGTTGCCGCAGCGCTGCACGGCGTCGACTACCAGGCCTGCGGCCTCGCGGACTTCGGCAAGCCCGAAGGCTACGTGGCGCGCCAGCTCGATCGCTGGAGCAGGCAGTACGTCGCTTCGAAGACCGACGAAAATCCCGACATGGACAAGCTCATCGCATGGCTGGCCGCGAATCCGCCGTCGCGCGATGAGACCGCCATCGCCCATGGCGACTTCCGCATCGGCAACACCATCATTCATCCGACCGAGCCGCGCATCATCGCCTTGCTCGACTGGGAACTCGCCACGCTCGGTCATCCGCTCGCCGATCTGGCCTATGCCTGCATGTACTACCACATGCCGGCGGGCAGCGACGTCGGCGCTGGCCTCGCGGGGCTCGATCTGCAGGCGCTCGGCATTCCCGGCGAAGAGGAATTCCTCGCGATCTACCAGCGGCATTCCGGCCGCCAGCAGATTCCCGACTGGCGCTTCTTCCTCGCCTTCTCCTATTTCCGGATGGCCGCCATCACGCAGGGCGTGTATGCGCGTGCCCTGCAGGGAAACGCCGCCGATCAGCGTGCGATCGGCTATGGCGAGGCCGCGAAAGTATTCGCGGGCATCGGCCGCTCACTGACTCATTGAAACAACCAGGCTCAGCGCAGGTACCTCATGTCTGCCCAACCCGAAACTCCGCGCGGTTCGCTCGACGACTTCCGTCGCGAGACCCGTCAATGGCTCGAAGCCAACTGTCCGCCCGACATGCGTCTGCCCGTCGTCGATGAAAGCGACGTCTGCTGGGGCGGCCGCCATGTGAAATTCAAGAACGAAGCGCAGCGCGTGTGGCTGCAGCGCATGGCCGAGCGCGGCTGGACCGTGCCGGAATGGCCGAAGGCCTATGGCGGCGGCGGCCTCGGCAAGGAAGAAGCGAAAGTGCTGCGCGAGGAGATGGCGGCGCTCAATTGCCGTGCACCACTGACGTCGTTCGGCATTTCGATGCTCGGCCCCGCGCTGCTGAAATACGGCAACGAAGCCCAGAAGCGCGAACACATTCCGAAGATCGTGCGCGGCGAGATCCGCTGGTGCCAGGGCTATTCCGAGCCGGGCGCCGGTTCGGATCTCGCGTCGCTCAAGACGCGCGCCGACGACCAGGGCGATCACTTCCTCATCAATGGTTCGAAGATCTGGACCAGTTACGGCGACAAGGCCGACTGGATCTTCTGCCTGGTGCGCACCAACTTCGAAGGCAAGAAGCATGATGGCATCAGCTTCCTGCTGTTCGACATGGCGAGCTCCGGGATTTCGACCCGTCCGATCCGTCTCATTTCCGGCTACTCGCCGTTCACCCAGACCTTCTTCGACAACGTGAAGGTGCCGAAGGAAAACCTGCTCGGCGAACTCAACAAGGGCTGGACGATCGCGAAGTACCTGCTTACCCATGAGCGCAACATGATCGGCGGCATGGGGCTGGGACTGCGCATCGGCGGCAAGGGCACGCTGGGTCAGCTGGCGGCGGGCGAACTCGGACTGGCCGGCGGCCGTCTCGCCGATCCGGTGCTGCGCGCCGACATCGCGAAGTTCGAGCTCGATGCCAATGCCTTCGCACTCACCATGGAACGCGTGCAGGCCGAGGCGAAGGCCGGCAACGAAACGGGCGCGATGTCGTCGATGCTCAAGTACTACGGTACGGAGCTCAACAAGCGCCGCGCCGAACTCATGATGTCGATCGCCGGCACCGAAGGTCTGAAGTTCGGCGATGGCGGCGCCGAAGAACTCGCGCCGGTCTGGCTGCGCACCAAGGCCAATTCGATCGAGGGCGGCACGTCCGAGGTCCAGCTCAACATCATTGCGAAGCATGTGTTGAAGCTGCCGGGGGCGTGATGTGGGGCCGGCTTTAGCCGGCCTGAAAACAGTCAGGCTGAAGCCTGACCTACAGGAAGACGGAAGTCTGACCTGCAAATTGCAAGTGAATCGAAAGACTCTGAGGTTTTCGCATGTCTCTCGTACTCAATGAAGACCAGCTCATGTTCCGCGATGCCGCGAAGCGCTTCGCCGCGGAGCGCGCGCCGATTGCCGAACTGCGCCGGCTGCGCGATTCGAATGACGCCACCGGATTCGACCGTGCCGTCTGGAAGGAAATGGCGGAGATGGGCTGGGCCGGCGTGCTGGTGCCGGAAGAACATGGCGGCGTCGGTTTCGGCCACGTCGGTGCGGGACTGATTGCGCAGGAAATCGGGCGCAATCTCAGCGCGACGCCGTTCGTCTCCACGGCCGTGCTCGGCGTGACCGCCTTGCTGAAGGGCGGCAGCGACGCACAGAAGCAGGCGCTGCTGCCGAAGATGGCGGCCGGCGAAGTCGTGCTGGCGCTGGCGAGCGACGAGCGCAGTCGTCACTCGCCGTACAACGTCGCCACGCGTGCGGTCGGCAGCGCGGGCAAGTACAAGCTCAGCGGTGCCAAGGTTCACGTACTCGACGGTCACGTCGCGGACAGGCTGATCGTGTCGGCGCGTACGTCAGGCGATGTCGATGGGCGCGACGGCATGACGTTGTTCCTCGTGGATCCGAAAGCCGCAGGTGTCAGCATCCGACGCGTCAGCATCGTCGACAGCCGCAATGCGGCCACGGTGGAACTGCGCGACGTCGCGGTGACATCGGACGACGTCATCGGCGCCGTCGACAAGGGCGCGGCGATCCTCGACGCCGTTCTCGATGCGGGTCGCGCCGTGCTCGCGGCCGAACTGCTGGGACTGTCGGAAGAGGCGTTCGAACGCACGCTCGGCTATCTGCGCGAGCGCGACCAGTTCGGCGTGAAGATCGGTACCTTCCAGGGCCTGCAGCATCGCGCGGCGCATCTGTTCTGCGAGATCGAACTGGTGCGATCGACCGTGCTGCGCGCCCTGCAGTCGCTGGATGCGCAGGAGAAGCACGCGTCGAGCCTGATCTGTCTGGCGAAGGGCAAGGCCAGCGACGTGGCGCGACTGGCGACCAACGAAGCGGTGCAGATGCACGGCGGCATCGGCATGACGGATGAGTTCGACATCGGCTTCTTCATGAAGCGCGCATGCGCCGCTGGCGAAACTTTCGGCGACGCGTACTTCCACACCGATCGCTTCGCGCAGCTGTCCGGTTACTGACGGGTTACGGACGTCGTCCGCGACGTCCTACATCGCGGCGCGGAACAATCGTTGCGCGCCGCTCATTGTCCTCCTCGATTGCGTGCAATCCGCGCGTGAAAAAACCTGTTCGTCTCCAGCGAGACCGCTGCTGCGTCACCCGTGATGTGATGCGGTTGGCAGCCGGTCGCGGGACGATTCAGTACCGTTGATCGAACAGAGCGAGGCGATCCGATTATGACAATCGAGCGCGAGTCGACCTTCGAGATCGGAATCGAGGGACCGGATTCAGACGCCACCGTGAAGATGCCTCGTCCCGCCGTTCCCGCGGTCAATCCCGAAGACGAGGACGTCGATCCCGAAAGCACGCTGGTGCGTGAGGACTGGGAAAGCACCGTCATCCGTCGCGTCGCGCCGCATGTCGTCGCCGTGCAGAGCCAGGTGGCAGAAGAGTCGGATGGCGAGGCCCGCTTCGGCTGGGAGAGTGAAGGCCTGCGCCGCCTGGCGCATGAAGTGCGCAAGTCGGGGAACTGAAGCTTCTTACTGTGGGGCCGGCTTCAGCCGGCCTTCCAAAGACGTCAGGCTGAAGCCTGACCTACAGAAGAAGTGATTGTCCGACGCGCAGCTCGCGTCCGGCGCCCGCCAGCAGGATGGCGTTCTGTCCGAACAGCACCCCGCGCAGCTCCTTGCTCATGCGATAGGTCCGCAAGGTACGCAGCGGTTCGTCGCCTTCGCGCTCCGCAGTGGCCTGATTGGTCGTCGTGATGATGCAGCGGGTGCAGGGCTTCACCCGACGCAGGGTGATGCCGCCTTCCACTCGCAGTTCATCGGCCCGATCCTCGGCGTACGCGTCGACACCATCGATGACGATGTTCGGGCGGAACCGGTTCATCGGCAGCGGGGCGGTCAGGCGCGCGTTCAGATCGTCCAGCGAGGCCTGCGAGATCACCAGGAAGGGGAAGGCATCCGAGAATTGCGCCAGTGCTTCGACGCCGTTCGTCCACTCCGCGCTGGCCGGACGTTTGTGTGCTGGATCGAAGCGCACCAGTCGATGCGGCGCACCGAGATGCGTCGCGAGCCATTGCGATGCGTCCTCGCCCATGTCGAACGCGGCGCAGCGATCCTGCCAGCAGGTCACGTCGACCGATGCGCCGCTCGCGTCCACGGGGATCCGCAGCGTGCCGGCCTGTGCCGAGGTCAGTGTCAGCGCGCCGTCGGCGAGGGCGGTTTCGATCAGCGCCAGTCGCGGTTCTTCGCGCTGGGTCACGAAGCGCCCGTTCGGCCGCACGATCAGCCACTGCCGATCGTATTCCAGGCCGGTCAGCGCAACGCGGCTGCGCTGCAACGGGATGCCCTTGCAGGACTTGACCGGATAGATGTTGAGCGCGGTGATCGTGGCCATGCGGCGAGTCTAGCGGCTCGACGTGCATGGCGCAGGTTCATGCCGTGCTGCGCGGGAGGACATCGAATGGCGCGTTTGGGCCGGCGTGGACGGCTCATGCATACTGCCGGCCGTTCTGGCGACTCTGTCCGGTCGAATGAATACGAATCCTCTGGGCTCCCGTGCCACTCGTCTGTTCGTCGTGCTGTCCGCCTTCCTGGCGGTGAATGCGCTGTGTGCCGAATTCGTCGGCGTGAAAATCTTCGCGCTGGAGCCGACGCTGGGGCTGGACCCGCTCAACTGGAATCTTTTCGGTCAAAGCGGCTCCCTGTCCTTCACCAGCGGCGTGCTGCTGTGGCCGTTCGTCTTCCTGATGACCGACATCATCAACGAATACTTCGGCCGGCGCGGCGTGCAGTTCATTTCGTGGCTCACGGTCGGGCTGATCGTCTATGGATTCATCGCCGCCTACCTGAGCATCTCGCTCGTGCCCGCGGAGTTCTGGATTCGCGTCAATCAGGAGCGCGGCGTGCCGGACATGCAGGCGGCCTTCAGCAACATCTTCGGCCAGGGCATGTGGACCATCGCCGGATCGGTGACGGCCTTCCTGATCGGCCAGCTGATCGACGTGAGCGTGTTTCATCGCATCCGCATTCTCACGGGCGAACGCTGGATCTGGCTGCGCGCCACCGGTTCGACGCTGGTTTCGCAGCTCATCGACAGTTTCATCGTGCTGTACATCGCTTTCGTGCTCGGGCCGCAGCAGTGGCCGATCCCGCTGTTCATGGCGGTGGCCACGGTGAACTATGCGTACAAGGTCCTGATGGCCTTTGCGCTGATTCCTTTCATCTATCTCACGCGCCGCGCGATTCACGCCTACATGGGCGAGGAGACGGCGCACGAAATGCAGAAGCAGGCCAGTACGGTGTGAGCGACGCGGACGTCATCGTCGTCGGCGCGGGTGCCGCGGGCATTGCAGCGGCGCGGTGGTTGACGGCTGCGCGCCGGTCGGTGCGGGTACTGGAGGCACGCGATCGGGTCGGCGGTCGTGCATGGACGAACGCGAGTGCGCTCGGTGTTCCTGTCGACATGGGCGCCGCCTGGCTGCACTCGGCGGATCGCAATCCCTGGACGGACTACGCGCGCCAGCACGGCTTCGTCATCGACGAACGGCTGCCGCAATGGGGCACGCATCTCGGTGCCGCAAAGCTGTCCGGGGCGCAGCGCATCGAATACGGACAGGCGATCGGCCGCTTCGAAGACATCCTGCGCGAGGCGGCGGCACGCGGCCGGGACGTCGCCATTGCCGATCTGCTGCCGCAGGACCGCTATCGCGGCCGCTTCGACAGCATCGTCACGTTCCTGACCGGCGCGGAAAGCACGCGCATGTCGAATCTGGATTACATGAACTATGCCGACGCGGACACGGGCATCGACTGGTCGGTGAAAGGCGGTCTCGGGAAGCTGATCGCTCACGCCGCCGCCGGGCTGGACGTGCATCTGAATACGCCGGTACGCGGCATCGATGCGAGCGGCGCGCGCATTCGAGTGTCCACCGATGCAGGCATGCTCGACGCCGGCGCGGTCATCGTCACGGTGCCGACCGCCGTGCTTGCGTCCGGAGGCATCCGGTTCACGCCGCGACTGCCGCCGCCCTTCGCGGATGCGCTCGCGGCAATCCCGATGGGCGCGAATGGCAAGGTGTTCTGGCGCATGGCGCCGGGAACGCTGCCTTTCACCGCGCCCACCACCTTCATGTCGCCGCGCGAAGGCTCGGGAGTCGCCAGCTACCAGGCGTGGGCAGGCGGAGAGGAAGTGCTGCAGGCATTCTTCGGCGGCGATCTGGCGCGCGAACTCGAACAGTCGGGCGAAGCCGAACGGTTCGCGCGCGAAGAGCTGGCGCAGATCTTCGGCTCGGCATTTCCTCGCCATGTTCAGGACAGCCTCGTCACCGGCTGGATCGACGATCCGTGGGCGCTGGGATCGTATTCCCATGCACTGCCGGGACAGGCCCATCGACGCCTGCAGCTGAGCGAGCCGCTGCATGGACGGATCTTTCTCGCGGGCGAAGCCTGTTCGGTTGATGCGGCCGGTACGTTGCATGGCGCATTCGACAGCGGCATCCGCGCGGCCGGGCAGGCCCTGGCCGTGCTCGGCACACCGTAGATGGACATCGGCGATCCGCTGTTGATGGCCGTGGCGGCGCTCGCGGCATTGCTGGTGGGACTGTCGAAAGGCGGGCTCAGCATGCTCGGCACGCTCGCCGTGCCGGTTCTCGCACTGATGATTTCACCGGTGACCGCGGCGGCGCTGCTGCTGCCGATCTTCGTCGTCAGCGACCTGTTCGGACTGTGGTCGTATCGCCGCGAGTTCGACGTGCGCAATCTGCGGATCCTCATCGCTTCGGGCATCGTCGGCATCGCCATCGGCTGGGCGACGGCCTCGATCATCAGCGAACGCTGGGTCGGGCTGATCATCGGCTGCATCGGCGTGCTGTTCTGTCTGAATGCCTGGCGGCAACGGAATGCCGTGCCGACGCCGAGACCTGCCGACGTGCCGCGCGGACTGTTCTGGGGCACGCTGACCGGCTTCAGCAGTTTCGTGTCGCACTCCGGCGGACCGACCTACCAGGTGTATGTATTGCCGCAGCAGTTGCCCAAGGCGGTCTACGCGGGCACGACCACGATCGTGTTCGCTGCCATCAATGCCGTGAAGCTGCTGCCGTACTGGGCGCTCGGCCAGTTCACGCCGGCCAATCTGCGCGCCGCCGCGTGGCTGATGCCGGTGGCCGTTGCCGGCACCTTCATCGGCGTGCGGCTCGTGCGCATCCTGCCGCAGAAGACCTACTTCGGTTTCGTACAGATCGTTCTGTTCATCGTGTCGGCGAAGCTCATCTGGGATGTCGTCTGAAGGAAGTCATCGCATGGGTCACCACGTGCATTTCTCGAATCGCGCTTCCTGGCTGCGTGCCGCGGTGCTCGGCGCCAACGACGGCATCCTCTCGACTGCGGGCCTGCTGGTCGGTGTCGCCTCGGCCGAGGCGTCGGCCGAACAGCTGCTGGTGGCGGGCATTGCCGGTCTCGCCGCGGGCGCGCTGTCGATGGGCGCGGGGGAATACGTCTCCGTCAGTTCGCAGGCCGACGTCGAACGCGCGGATCTGGAAATCGAAAAGCGCCAGCTCGCGACGCATGCCGACTACGAGCAGCGCGAACTCGCCGCCATCTACGTGAAACGCGGTCTCGAACCGGCGCTGGCCATGGAAGTGTCGAAGCAGCTCACCCGTCACGATGCGCTGGCGGCGCATGCGCGCGATGAACTGGGATTCACGCCGCACTCCCGGCCGCGGCCGGTGCAGGCGGCGCTCGCGTCCGCAGCGTCATTCACCGCGGGCGCGTTGCTGCCGCTGCTCGTCAGCGTGATGGCGCCGCAGGGGTCGCCCGAAGTGGCAATCGGGCTGGCGTCGCTCGGGTCGCTCGCGATTCTCGGCGCCCTGGCGGCAAGGGTCGGCGGCGCTTCGCCGCTGCGCGGCGCCGCCCGCGTCACCTTCTGGGGCGCCTTCGCGATGCTCGTGACGAGTCTGCTCGGCCGGCTCGTCGGCGCCGCGCTCTGATCGTTACGGGCGCGGCTTGCGCTGGGGTATCCAGGCCAGTCCCAGCTGCAGCCCCACATCGGGCGTGTTGTTGATGTTCTGCACGTTCTCGGTGATGCCGAACGACAGCAGCACCTGGTTCCAGCGATGGCGGAAGCCGATCGTGTATTGATATTTCTCGCCGGTCAGTTCGTCGAGATCGGTCTGTTCGTCCGTATAGACGCTGCGGCTGACGTACCCCTGCAGGTTGAAGCTGGTGTTCTGCGTGAAGGCATATTCCCAGCCGAACACGAGCGTCGGAATCACGCGCGATCCCTGCCGCACCGGAAACTCCGCGCCCGCGTAGTAGACGCCCGCCACATTGAGATACAGCGCGTTGCGATTGAAGAACCGCTGCAGGGAAGCCTGCAGGCCGACGTCCGTCTTGCCCGTGGACAGCAGCGTGCGTTCGCCGCCGACCGGAACCTTCACTGCGCCTTCGAGCGAGAACGCCCATTTTTCCGGCATGTCGAAACCCGTGTAGCGGATACCGAACGTCGGGTCGGTGAGGCCGCCATCGGTCGGCGAGCCGAGGCTCGTCAGCTGCGCGCCCTTCAGGTCGTAGATCAGGCGCACGTCGTTCTTGGTCAGCGCCGGCCGGCCGAACGTGCTGAATCCCAGCGCCTTGTGGAAACTCTCGATCGTGCCGTCGAGGAAGCCGCCGTTGTAGCTGACGGCGCTGATGATCGCGTAGCCCGTCCAGTGCTGGTCGAATTTGTAGTGGAAGGTCAGATCGAAGTTGGCGGATTCCAGATCGAGCAGGTAGTTCTCGCCCGGCAGCGCCTGGATGGCCGCGATTTCATCGGGGCCGATGCGGCGCCGGCCCGTGGGCTCCAGCGCGGTGAGGTATTTCTCGACCTCCGGACTCAATGACCAGGTGTTCTGGTAGCCGAGTTCGGTTTCGATGGCCCAGCTGCCGGGCTCGATCGACACCGCGTACGCCGGGCGCATGTCCAGACGCAGGAAGCCGAAGGTGGTGAGATCGCGCGAACGCAGCAGGCCGTAGAACGGATACCTGGTCTCATCGGCGTGGACCACCGATCCGGCGAGCGCGGCGATGAGGGCGACGGTCGCAATCGCGGTGGCGCGAACGATACTCACAAGGAACCTCCCGATTTTCTGTTTGCGAGTGTGATATGCCGCGGCATTCTGGCATATGCGTCATTTGCCTGAATTGTTCCCGCGTGCGTACTTTTACGTGACGAACTGGCTGGCCGGTCGGCGATTGCTCACAATGCCGCCATGAGCAAACTGCCGGAACACGGGGAAGAGCGCACGCCGTCGCCGATCTACCGCTCGCTCGACCGGCCGATGCAGCAGGACGCACGGCGGCTGTTCGTCGGCGGCCAGGCCAGCGTGCGCCGCACGCTGATGGCGCGGGCACTGCTGATCCTGGTCATGTATGGCGTGGTGATCACGGCGTTCTGGCTGGATCGCGAAGGATTGCGCGATCATCTCGACGGTCACGTGTCATTCGTCGACGTGGTGTATTTCTCGGCCGTCACCATGACCACCGTCGGCTACGGCGACATCGTGCCCGTGACCGAGCGGGCCCGCATCATCGACAGCGTGCTCGTCACTCCGATGCGATTGCTCGCCTGGCTCGTCTTCATCGGGACGGCGTACCAGCTCGTCCTGCAACGTCTGATCGAGGATTTCCGGATGCGCAGAATGCAGGCGAAGCTCGAAGACCACGTCATCGTGTGCGGCTTCGGACATTCCGGAGCGTGCGCCGCCAACGAACTCGTGGTGCGCGGCATGGACAGGAAACAGATACTGATCGTCGACCTGAATCGCGAAGTGCTGGAAGCGGCGGCCGAGCAGGGCTTCATCGGCATCCTCGGCAACGCGACGCACGAGGGGACGTTGCAGGAGGCGATGCTGGCGTCGGCGCGGGCGCTGTTCGTGTGTACCAATCGCGACGATACCAACGTGCTGGTGGTGCTCACCGCCCGCAGTCTCGCGCCGACCGTCCGCATCATCGCGCGCGTCGAAGAAGCCGAGAACGAGAAGCTGCTGCGCCAGAGCGGTGCGGACGCGACGATCCTGCCGTCACGGGTCGGCGGCATCCTGATGGCCGGCTCGCTGGATACGACCGTGCTGGCCAACTACGTGATGGATCTGATCAGTGCGACCGGCCGCATCGTACTGGTCGAGCGCGAGGTGAAACCGGCGGAGATCGGCCAGCTGCCGGGCGATCTCGATGTGCTGGCAGTCGCCGTGGTGCGGGACGGCCGCGAGCTGCAGATCAGCGAGCCGGATTCCCGTCTGCGGCCGCAGGACAAACTGCTGGTGATCCGGCAGTCCGGAGCGCGTGCCGCGTCCTCAGATTCCCCGTCCGGCTTGTAGGTCAGGCTTCAGCCTGACAGCTCCCGGGCCGGCTTCAGCCCAATGGCACTGCATTAAGCGCCAAAGGATTGAGATGAGATCGAATCGAGCGTCCCTTCCTCCGCGTAGCGGGGGAAGGACAGGATGGGGGTGTCGAGTCAAGCAGCGCAGTTTGCGTTGATGCCCCCACCCTAACCCTCCCCCGCTTCGCGGAGGAGGGGATCAGACCAGAGGCGCGCAACGCAGAAAACCCTTAATGCAGTTCCATTGGGCTAAAGCCGGCCCCACAGGAAGAACTCAGAACAGCAGCCGCGCCATCGCACGCCGGGTCTGGGGCACGATCGGATCGGCATCGCCGATCAGTTCGAAAGCCAGCACCAGACTGCGGCGCGCCAGATCGTCCTGATACCCGCGGTTCGTCCGCATCATTTCCAGCCAGCTCTGCAATGCCGGTTCGACATCGCCGCCGAGGAGCTGGTGCACGGCAAGGGCGTGACGCAGCTCCGGATTGGATGGATCGCGCTGCGCGTTTTCACGCAGGCTGCGTATGTCGGGATAACGCGCCACGACATCGCTGAAGGTGATCAGCGCCGCCAGCCGCTTGACCGCCGGCAGGTTCGGCTCGCGCCCCTGCAGGTCCTGCAGCGTTTCGCGCGCGGCGTCGATGTCGCCTTCCAGCGCACGCAACTCGGCCGATTCGGCGATCAGACCGACGTTCTCCGGGTCGCGTGCGAGCAGTTGCTGGACCGCGGCCTGCGCGCCGGCGTAGTTGCCCGCTGCCTTGAGTGTCTGTACCTGGTTCATCGGCGCGTCCGAAGATTTGGGCAGATGCTTGTCCAGCATCTGACGGACCTGGGCTTCGGGCACGATGCCGACGAAGTGATCGACGCTGGTGCGATCCTTGAACAGCACGACGGTCGGCAGGCTGCGGATGCCGAGCTGTCCGGCCAGTTCCTGCTGTTCGTCGGTGTTCACCTTGGCGAGCTTGAACCGCCCGCCGTATTCGCTGGCGAGCCGCTCGAGCATCGGCATCAGCTGTTTGCACGGGCCGCACCAGGGTGCCCAGAAATCGACCAGAACGGGGACAGTCGCCGAGGCTTCGACGACGTCGGTCATGAAGGTGTTGACGGTTACGTGAGTGGCGGCGGGTTCGGCTGTCGTCACTGAAGTTCCTCGCAGGCGAAGGTCGATGAAATGTGGATCCGCTCGCGAATACTTCAACGTCATCGGATGAACCTGGAAGTTGTCGTCGATTGCGGACATCGCGCAGCAAAAGATCCACGCTCTTTGACGCCAGTGTACCGGCGGAGTTTCGCTGCGCGCGGTTTGCGTCGATTGGCGGGATGCTGCGACTGCGGTACAAGTCATGCGCGTGGGAATCTACTGACAACGCCGGTGCAGGTGAGCCATGAGTGCTGAGCGATCGGTGGCGCAACAGATCAACCGTCTTTATCTGGGCGATGAAGAACGGATCGTGACGGCGCTGGCGGAGCGTGCGCGTCTCACGCTGGAGCAGCGGCAGCACATCGCCGATCAGGCGCGCCGACTCGTCGATGGCGTTCGCGAAAACCAGAAGGAACGCAGCGGGCTCGATGCCTTCCTGCAGCAATACGATCTGTCCTCGCAGGAAGGCGTGATCCTCATGTGTCTCGCGGAAGCGCTGCTGCGCATTCCCGACGACGCCACCGCCGACAGGCTGATCGCCGACAAGATCACGCGCGGCGACTGGGGCTCGCATTTCGGGCAGGCCGAATCGCTGTTCGTCAATGCCTCGACCTGGGGACTGATGCTGACGGGGCGGATCGTGCGGCCCGCGGACGAGGACCTGCACGACCCGCGCGGCTTCGTCGCGCGCGTTGCCGGCCGTCTGGGCGAACCGGTGCTGCGTGCGGCCTTTCGCCAGGCCATGCGCATCATGGGCCATCAGTTCGTGATGGGTCGGACGATCGGCGAGGCGCTGGAACGCTCGCGATCGAAGGAACATCGTCTGTATCGCCATTCGTTCGACATGCTCGGCGAGTCGGCACTGACGACGCCCGATGCGATCCGCTATCTCGCCGCCTATCACGCCGCCATCCGCGAAGTCGCTGCGAGCGTCGCGAGCGGTACGTCGATCGAAGCGGCGCCCAGCATTTCGGTGAAGCTGTCGGCGCTGTTCCCGCGCTACGAGTTCACGCAGCGCAGGCGCGTGCATCAGGAACTGGCGCCACGCCTGCTGGAACTCGCGGTTGCCGCACGCGACGGCGGTATCGCGCTGACGGTCGATGCCGAAGAAGCGGAACGGCTGGAGCTGTCGCTGGAGCTGATCGAGCACGTCGCCCGCGCGCCGCAACTGGCCGGCTGGCAGGGATTCGGACTGGCGGTGCAGGCGTATCAGAAACGGGCGCTGGATGTGATCGGCTTTCTCGCAGCGCTGGCGCGAGCGACGCAACGACGCCTCAATGTGCGGCTGGTGAAGGGCGCTTACTGGGACAGCGAGATCAAGCGTTCGCAGGAACGCGGCCTGTCCGGCTATCCGGTGTTCACGCGCAAGGTCAACACCGATGTCTCGTACGTCGCCTGCGCGCGCGAGATGATCGCGGCGGGCGAGGACGTCATCTATCCGCAGTTCGCCACCCACAATGCGCAGACGGTGGCGACGATTCTCGAACTCGCCGATGGCGCCGGCCGCGGCTTCGAATTCCAGCGGCTGCATGGCATGGGCGAAGATCTGTATGCGCAGGTGGTCGGCCCCGCAGGCCTGAACAAACCTTGCCGGATCTATGCACCGGTGGGATCGCACGAGGAACTGCTGCCATACCTGGTGCGGCGCCTGCTGGAAAACGGGGCGAATACGTCCTTCGTCAATCGCATCGTCGATGAGGATACGGCGGTCGAAGAGATCATTCGCGACCCCGTCGCCGTGGTCGATGCGCTCGAACGGAAGGCGCATCCGCGCATTCCGTTGCCGCGCAATCTCTATGGCGAAGAACGCCTGAATTCACGCGGCGTGAACCTGCCCGATCCGGCGGAACTTGACGCGTTGCTGGCGGGGATTCATCGGGCGGGGTCGCAGCCCTGGCGCGCGAACCCGATCGTTTCGGGCAAGGCCGTCACGGCGCAGGCGCAGTCCGTGACCAACCCGGCCAATCGCAGCGAGGTGATCGGTACCGTCAGCGTCGCCAGCGAAGCCGTGGTCGATGCGGCAGTGACGGCGGCCGTCGCTGCCCAACCCGAATGGAACGACACGGAAGCAGGCGAGCGCGCCGGCATCCTGCTGCAAGCCGCCGATCTGTACGAGGCGCACCTGCCCGAACTGGTTGCGTATTGCATCCGCGAAGGCGGCCGCTCCATTCCCGACAGCATTTCCGAGGTGCGCGAGGCGGTCGATTTCCTGCGCTACTACGCCAGTCGCGCGGTGGCGGACTTCGGTGCCGGGCTGTCGTTGCCCGGGCCGACCGGCGAAAGCAATGAGCTACGCCTGCAGGGACGGGGCGTGTTCGTCTGCATCAGTCCCTGGAATTTTCCGCTGGCGATCTTCACGGGACAGATCGCCGCGGCGCTGGCCGCCGGCAATGCCGTGATCGCCAAACCCGCGGAACAGACACCGCTGATCGCGACGCGGGCCGTCGAACTGCTGCTCGAAGCGGGCGTACCGCCCGGCGTTCTGCACCTGCTCACGGGCGATGGTGCCAGCGTCGGAGCGCGCGCGGTCGCCGATCCGCGCATCGCGGGCGTGGCGTTCACGGGCTCGACGGAAACGGCGCAGGCGATCAATCGTTCGCTCGCCGCACGCAGCGGTCCGATTCCGGTGCTGATCGCCGAGACCGGCGGACAGAATGCGCTCATTGCCGACAGCTCGGCGCTGCCCGAGCAGATCGTGCTCGATGTCGTGCAGTCCGGATTCAACAGCGCGGGCCAGCGATGCTCCGCATTGCGCGCGTTGTTCGTGCAGGAAGAGATCGCGCCGCGCGTCCTGCAACTGCTGGCCGGCTACATGGACGAGTTGAAGATCGGCGATCCCGCGGACATCGCCACGGACGTCGGCCCCGTGATCGATCAGCCTTCCTGCGACGTGCTCGCGGCGCATGCCGCGCGCATCACGAAAGGGGCGAGCTGGCAGCACACGCGGCCGCTGACGCCGGACCTGCATCGAGGCAGTTTCTTCGCGCCGCTGGCCGTGGAGATCGGTTCGCTCTCGCAGCTCACCCGCGAAGTCTTCGGCCCGATCGTGCACGTGATCCGCTACCGCGCCGACGACCTGGACAAAGTCATCGATGCCATCAATGCCACGGGCTACGGATTGACGCTGGGCATTCACACCCGCGTCGATGCTTCGGCGCGCTACATCGCCTCGCGCGTGCGCTCAGGCAACGTCTATGTGAACCGCAACATGATCGGCGCCGTAGTCGGCGTCCAGCCCTTCGGTGGCCGCGGCCTTTCCGGCACCGGCCCGAAAGCCGGCGGCCCGTACTACCTGCACCGCTTCGCGACGGAGCAGACCATCACGATCAATACGGCAGCGATCGGCGGGAATGCGAGTTTGTTGACGATCGCGGCGGAGTGAAGCGATCAGCGAATGGCCGCAAAAAGGCGCAGAGAACACAAAGTAAGAAAGAGCAGTAGAAAACCGGCGCAGTTTTACTTTGAGTCTTTTGCGCCTTCTTGCGGCCAATCTCCTGTTCTTACGCCTTCTTGGGGTAGTCGAAGTCGGCGTCGACGCCTGTTGCCCACACGAGTTCGTTCCAGTGCGCGATGTCGAACTGCAGCGTGTAGACGGCGCAGGTCGGCATGTTGTCGATGGAGCGTTCGCCGGAGAGCTGGTCGGCGAATTCGGTGATGCCGGGATTGTGGCCGACCACCATCAGATGCTTCGCGCTGTTGCCCAGTTCGTTGACCACTTCGAGCATCGTCTTCGGCGAGGCGAGATACAGGCGTTCGTCCTGGACGATCTTCGCTGCCGGCACACCCAGCACGCGCGACATGAGGTTCGCCGTCGTGATCGCGCGGATGGCCGGGCTGGTGAGAATGCGATCGGGCTTGCCGTGTTCGTCCTTCAGGCGCCGTGCCATTTCCGGCGCATCACGCTGTCCGCGAGTTTCGAGGGCGCGGTCCCAGTCTTCCTGTCCCGGTGCGGCCGGTTCGGTCTTGGCGTGGCGGACGAGGGTGAGACGCAGCATGAGTGCGGATCCGGACTGTCGAAGTCAGGCAGATTGCACTTCCACGATCCCTTCGACAATACGCGTCGGGTAGGTCCGCACGGGTTCGTAGGCGGGCGGCGTGAGCGCCGCGCCCGTGCGCAGGCAGAAGCGCGCACCGTGGCGCGGACAGATCACGACGTCGCCGTCGAGCGCGCCACCGGCGAGTTCACCGCCGTCGTGCGTGCAGACGTCTTCGATCGCGTAGAACGTGCCGTGGATGTTGAAGACGGCGACCAGCGCGCCGTCGATTTCGAGCTGGGCGTAGTCGCCCGAGGCGATGGAGTCGGCCGGGCCGACGGCGATCCAGCTCACATCATCCCCGTCTGCAGCCGCGCGGCCTCCGACATCATGGTCTGATTCCAGGGCGGATCGAATACCAGTTCGACGTCGGCCTGCTTGATCGTCGGAATGGCTTCGACCTTGTCGCGCACGTCCTGCACCAGCACTTCGCCCATGCCGCAGCCGGGCGCGGTGAGGGTCATCTTGATGGTGGCGATGCGTTCGCCGCTCTCGTCGCGCGTGATCTCGCATTCGTAGATCAGGCCCAGCTCGACGATGTTCACCGGGATCTCCGGGTCGTAGCAGGTGCGCATCTGTTCCCACACCAGATTCTTCACGTCCTCGTCGGTGGCATCGGGCGGCAGTTCGGGACCCGTCACGACTTCCTGGCCGAGCGCATCCGCGTCCTTGCCGGCCACGCGGAACAGGTTGCCCTCGACGTAGACGGTAAAACTGCCGCCGAGCGCCTGCGTGATGAAGCCGGTCTTGTCCGCGCGCAGTTTCACCGGCACGCCTGCCGGCACCATGATGGCTTCGACGTCGCGCTGCAGGATGAACGGTATCTGTTCGTGTCGTTGCATGATCTAGAAGGAGAAGAGTTTCACACGGAATTCACGGAGATCACGGAGATGCAGGAAATCCGGATCTTCCGAACTCCGTGGTCTCCGTGAACTCCGTGTGAAACTCCGGTTCTTCATTCCGTGCTCACCGGATCGGACTGGCTGTCGAGCGCCGCGTTGAGCGTGTGCCAGCAGAGGCTGGCGCATTTCACGCGGGCGGGGAATTCACGCACGCCAGAGAGGGCGGCGAGCTTGCCGAGTTTCGCCGGGTCGACGGGCGCATCGTGCTGCGTGAGCAGGGCGTGCATTTCGTCGAACAGCGATTTCACTTCAGTGCGCGACTTGCCCTTGACGGCTTCGGTCAGCAGCGAAGCGGAGGCGACGGAAATGGCGCAGCCGCTGCCGTCGAATTTCACGTCGCAGATGCGATCACCATCGAGATTCACGTACAGCGACAGCCGGTCGCCGCACAGCGGGTTGTGACCGTCGGCGTGTGCATCCGCAGGCTCGAGCTTGCCGAAGTTACGCGGATTGCGATTGTGATCGACGATCACGTCGCGATAGAGATCCTTCAGATCCATCAGCCGAGCACCTGACGCGTGTGTTCGAGCGCCGCCACCAGTCGGTCGATCTCGGCGTGCGTGTTGTAGAATGCCATCGAGGCGCGCGCCGTGGCGGGCACCTTGAAGAAGTCCATGACGGGCATGGCGCAGTGATGGCCCGTGCGGATCGCCACACCCTCGGTATCGAGAATGGTGCCGATGTCGTGCGGATGAATGCCGTCCATCACGAACGAGACGACCGCGGCCTTGTGAGCGGCCGTGCCGACGATCCTGAGGCCGGGGATTTCCAGCAGGCGCTGCGTGGCGTAAGTGAGCAGTTCATGTTCATACGCTGCGATGCGTTCCATGCCGACGGACTGCAGGTAGCGGATCGCGGCGCCGAGGCCGATGGTGCCGCTGATGTTCGGCGTGCCGGCTTCGAACTTCCACGGCAGCTGGTTGTAGGTCGTCTTTTCGAACGACACCGACAGGATCATGTCGCCGCCGCCCTGCCACGGCGGCATGGCTTCGAGCAGCTTCTGGCGTCCGTAGAGGACGCCGATGCCGGTCGGTCCGAGCATCTTGTGGCCGGAGAAGCAGTAGAAGTCGCAATCGAGTGCGCGGACATCCACCTTGCCGTGCGGTACCGCCTGCGCGCCGTCGAGCAGCACGGGCACGCCATGCTGACGAGCAACGGCAATGAATTTTTCCACCGGCACGATCGTGCCGAGCGCATTGGAGACATGCGCCAGCGCCAGGATGCGCGTGCGCGGACCGATCAGTTTTTCGAAGGCGGCGAAGTCGACTTCGCCCTGCGGCGTGATCGGAATCACCTTGAGCTTCGCGCCGGTCTGTTCGCAGACGAGCTGCCAGGGAACGATGTTGGCGTGATGTTCGAGGCCGGAGATCAGGATCTCGTCGCCCGGCCCCGCCTTCGGGCGCACGAAGCTCTGCGCCACCAGGTTGACGGCTTCGGTCGTGCCGCGCACGAACACGATTTCCTTCGTGTCCTTCGCGTTGATGAACTGGCGCACGATCTCGCGTGCGCCTTCATAGGCGTCGGTGGCGCGCTGGCTCAGCGTGTGCACGCCGCGATGCACGTTGGCGTGGTCGTGCTCGTAGTAGCGACTGATCGTGTCGATGACCTGTCGCGGGCGCTGGCTCGATGCGGCGTTG
The DNA here is from genome assembly GCF_036735925.1 of Povalibacter sp. Classification (NCBI taxonomy): domain Bacteria; kingdom Pseudomonadati; phylum Pseudomonadota; class Gammaproteobacteria; order Steroidobacterales; family Steroidobacteraceae; genus Povalibacter; species Povalibacter sp. Next base: position 20,143 of record NZ_DAINNK010000004.1, on the reverse strand, counting down.
TCGAGAAAGACCAGCGGCTTGCCGTTGATCTGCTGATCGAGGATCGGAAAGTCCGCGCGGATCGCGGCGACGTCGATCGCGCTGGTGTGCGGGGCAGGCCGGGCGCTCATGCGGACAACTCGCTGGCGGCGAACCGCGCGTTGAGCTGCTGCTCGACATGAGCGCGCAGCGACGGCAGTTCGATGGTCGACAGGATGGACTCGGCGAACGCGCGGATCAGCAACGCGCGGGCCTGCGCTTCGGACAGGCCGCGCGATCGCAGGTAGAAGAGGGAGGTGGCGTCGAGCTGGCCGGTCGTGGCGCCGTGACTGCATTTCAAGTCGTTGGCGTAGATCTCCAGTTCGGGGCGCGTATCGATCTCGGCGGTGGGCGAGAGCAGCAGATTGCGACTCGATTGCCGCGAATCGATCTTCTGCGCGTCCTTGCGCACGATCACCTTGCCGCGATAGACGCCGCGACCGCGAGCGTCGGCGATGCCGCGGTATTCCTCGTTGCTGCGCGTGTGCGGCGCGACGTGGTCGACGAGGGTGCAAGTGTCGATGTGCTGGCTGCCGCCGGGAAGGAACAGGCCGTGCAGGTTGGCTTCGGCGCCGGGGCCCTGCAACGTGGCGACGATGCTCGTGCGCGCCAGGCTCGCACCCAGCGCGATGTCCTGGCAGTCATAGCGGCTGTCGCGCGCCTGGTGCGCGGCGATACTGCCGATGTGGAAGCTGCGCGGCGATTCCTGTTGCACCCGATAGTGCTTCACGCGGGCACCGCTGCCGATGTCGAGCGTGACGACGCTGTTGGTCAGCGTCTCGCTGTCGGCCGCGCCAACATAGTGTTCGATGAGCGTGCACTGGCTGTTCGCCGCAGCCCGCACGAAGACTCGCGGGTTGCTCATGACGGAGGCCGCGCCGCCGGTCCACTGATGCACGACATAGATGGGCCGATCGACACGGACCGACTCGCCGATCTCGATCACGACGCCGTCGTCGCAGAACGCCAGGTTCATTGACTCGAACGCCGAAGCATCCGAAGCCTGTTGTGCCAGGAGCGCCGCCACTTCGTCGGGCGCGTTCTCCAGCCACTGTCCCAGCGTCAGCACCGTGACGCCGGGCGGTTGCGGCGACATCGTCGACAGCACGGTGTGAGCGCGTCCATTGAGAAGCACGATGCGCATGCCGGCATCGGCAATCCACTGGCTTTCGTCGACCCGGCCGAGCGTCGGCTCGGCAGGCACGAAGTTGCGCGATTCCAGCCGCCGCAGGTTCGTGTATTTCCAGTCTTCGTCGCGCTGGGTCGGAAATCCCTTGGTGATGAAGCGCTGCAGCGCATCGCGACGCAGTTGCGTCAGCGTGTTCTCGCTGCGGCTGCGCGCGTCGAACACCGCGCGATACCGTTCCGCGGCATTGCCGGTCGACCGGGCGGGAACGGCGCTCATGCTGCCGCGGCCTCCTGCTTGATCCAGTCGTAGCCGCGCTTTTCGAGTTCCAGCGCCAGCGACTTGTCGCCGCTCTTCAGGATCTGGCCGCCCGACAGCACGTGCACGCGGTCCGGTTCGATGTAGTCCAGCAGGCGCTGATAGTGCGTGACCATCAGGATGGCGCGATCCGCGCGCCGCAGGCTGTTCACGCCGTTCGCGACGACGCGCAGCGCATCGATGTCGAGGCCCGAGTCGGTTTCGTCGAGCAGCGCCAGCTTCGGCTCCAGCACCGCCATCTGCAGGATCTCGTTGCGCTTCTTCTCGCCGCCGGAGAAACCTTCGTTGACGCCGCGGTTCAGGAAGCTCTCATCCATCTGCATGAGCTTCATCTTCTCGCGCACCAGCGTCAGGAATTCGAACGCATCGACTTCCGACTCGCCGCGATGCTTGCGGATGGCGTTGAGCCCCGCCTTGAGCAGGTAGACGTTGTTCACGCCGGGAATCTCGACTGGGTACTGGAAGGCGAGGAACACGCCTTCGCGCGCGCGTTCTTCAGGCGCCAGCGCCAGCAGATCCTTGCCGTCGTAGGTGGCGCTGCCGCCCGTGACTTCGTAGCCCTCGCGGCCGGCCAGCACCTGCACGAGCGTGCTCTTGCCCGAACCGTTGGGGCCCATGATCGCGTGCACTTCGCCCGCTTTCACTTCGAGGTTCAGCCCTTTGAGAATCTGCTTCTCGCCGGCCTTCACCTGCAGGTTTTCAATCTTCAGCATTGTTTCGATCCCGGAAATAAGATTTCACACAGAGATCACGGAGAACACAGAGGTCGGAAGAGAAGAAGAGAATATTTCCACGGGGGACACGGGGAACACAGGGCTCGGAACAGAAGATTTCTTGTCCCCGTGCTCCCCGTGTCCCCCGTGGAAATTCTCTTCCTCTTTCATCTCCGACCTCTGTGTTCTCTGTGCTCTCTGTGTGAAATTCTGAAAGTCTTCATCCCACCGCGCCTTCGAGGCTGACTGCGAGGAGGTTCTGCGCCTCGACGGCGAACTCCATCGGCAGTTCCTTGAAGACGGCCTTGCAGAAACCGTTGACGATCATGTTGACCGCGTCCTCTTCGGCGATGCCGCGGCTCAGGCAGTAGAACAGCTGGTCGTCGCCGATCTTCGAAGTGGTCGCTTCATGCTCCACGCTCGCACTCGGCGTGCGCACTTCCATGTAGGGGAAGGTGTGCGCGCCGCACTTGTCCCCCATCAGCAGCGAGTCGCATTGCGTGAAGTTGCGGGCATTGGTCGCGGTCGGGAGGATCTTCACCAGTCCGCGATAGCTGTTCTGCGCATGTCCGGCCGAGATGCCCTTGGAGACGATCGTGCTGCGCGTATTGCGGCCGATGTGGATCATCTTCGTGCCGGTGTCGGCCTGCTGGTAGTTGTTGGTTACCGCGACCGAATAGAACTCGCCTACCGAGTTTTCGCCCGTCAGCACACAGCTCGGGTATTTCCAGGTGATGGCGGAACCCGTTTCAACTTGCGTCCAGCTGATCTTCGAATTGGCGCCGCGGCACTCGCCGCGCTTGGTGACGAAGTTGTAGATGCCGCCGCGGCCGTTCTCGTCGCCCGGATACCAGTTCTGCACGGTCGAGTACTTGATCTGCGCGTTTTCCAGCGCGACCAGTTCGACGACAGCGGCATGCAGCTGGTTCTCGTCGCGCATCGGCGCGGTGCAGCCTTCGAGGTAGCTCACGTGCGAGCCTTCGTCGGCCACGATCAGGGTGCGCTCGAACTGGCCGGTGTTGGCGGCGTTGATGCGGAAGTAGGTCGACAGTTCCATCGGGCAGCGCACGCCCTTCGGCACGTAGACGAACGAGCCGTCCGAGAACACCGCCGAATTGAGCGTGGCGAAGAAGTTGTCGGTGTAGGACACGACACTGCCGAGATAACGCTCCACCAGTTCAGGGTGATTGCGCACCGCTTCGGAGAACGAACAGAAGATCACGCCGGCCTTCGCCAGGCGCTCCTTGAACGTGGTTGCGACCGACACGCTGTCGAATACGGCATCGACGGCCACGCCGGCGAGCCGGGCGCGCTCGTGCAGGGGAATGCCGAGCTTGTCGTAGGTTTCGAGCAGCTTGGGATCGACTTCCTCGATGCTCTTCGGCGCATTGGCCTTCGACTTCGGCGCGGAGTAATAGGAGATCGACTGATAGTCGATGGGCGAAACGCGCAGGTGCGCCCAGTGCGGCTCGCGCATCGTGAGCCAGTGACGGAAGGACTTGAGGCGCCATTCGAGCATGAACTCGGGCTCGTGCTTCTTGCGCGAGATCAACCGGATGACGTCTTCATCGAGACCCGGCGGCACCGTGTCGGATTCGATGTCGGTGACGAAGCCGTGGCGGTATTTCTGACCGACCAGGGCCTCGAGCGCGGGATCGTTCTGGGGATTGCTGGACATGATTTCGGGTCGTCTCACTCGCGGGTGATGCGCGTGATGCGGGTCAGGGGAACGGTGGTGGCGACGCTGCGCTCGACGCCTGCCAGTTGTGCCAGCGTCACATCCGCCAGAGCCCGGCGGATCGCGCTGTTGACGCGCTGCCAGACATGCCCGACGCGGCAATCGGACTCGAGCCCGCAGCTGCTGTGCTCGCCGCTGCACTCGGTGATCGCAAAGGGGCCTTCCAGCGCATCGAGGACATGGACGGCGGTGATTTCCGACGCCGGCTTGGCGAGCTGATAACCGCCGTGGCTGCCCCGGGTCGACATGACCAGGCCGCTTCGCTGCAGGGTTTTCAGTACCTTGCTGACGGTCGGCAGGGCAATCCGGGTGCGTTCCGCGACCTCGGCGGCCGCCAGCTGCCGGTCGGGCTGCGAGGCGAGCAGGGCGAGGATGACCGTTCCATAGTCGGTGAGTTTGCTGATGCGGAGCATGGATCTGGCGGCGGCAGCAGAATATGGGACTAGTTTAGTCCCAATGACCCCGGGCAGGCCACCGTAAATTGCGATGGCAACTTTTTCCGTTGGCGATGTCTGATGCTGGCAACAGCCGGCGGGGCGGACAATCGAAGTGACTTTGCTATCCTACGCGCCCTCGAAAGCCGGCCGTGCCGCCATCGATTCACACCGCGTTCACCCCGAAGGCACGATTCTCGATCCCAACATGGCGCAATCGGCACCGTCGCAATCAGAAGTCGCCCGGCCTTCCGCCACCGACAACCTCGTCGAAATCCGCGATGTCCATTATTCGGTGGGCAAGCGGCCGATCTTTTCCGGCCTCACCATGTCGATTCCCCGCGGCCGCATCACGGCGGTGATGGGGCCGAGCGGTACCGGCAAGACCACGTTGCTGCGACTCATGACGGGACAGATCCGGCCGGACCGCGGCCAGATCCTGTTCGACGGCGTCGATGTGTCGACGCTCTCGCGCACGGAGCTGTATGCGCTGCGTCTGCGCATGGGCATGCTGTTTCAGAACGGCGCGCTGCTCACCGACATGAGCGTGTTCGAGAACGTGGCTTTCCCGCTGCGCGAACACACCGATCTTCCCGATTCGCTGATCCGCAATATCGTGCTGACCAAGCTGCAGGCCGTCGGTCTGCGCGGCGCCGCCACATTGATGCCACCGGAATTGTCCGGCGGCATGGCGCGTCGCGTGGCGCTGGCGCGTGCGATGGCCACCGATCCGGAAATCCTGATCTACGACGAGCCGTTCACCGGTCTCGATCCGATCTCGATGGGCATGATCGTGCGGCTGGTGCGCCAGATGAACTATGCGCTCGGCATCACCAGCATCGTCGTCTCGCATGACGTGGAAGAGCTGGCGATTCTCGCCGACACCAGCTACATCATCGCGGGCGGCAAGGTGGCGGCGGCGGGAACGTTCGTCGAACTGAAGGATCACGGCTCGGAGATCGTCAACCAGTTCATGCATGGCCTCGCCGACGGCCCGGTCGCCTTTCATTACCCGGCACCCGACTACTACGAACAGCTGCTCGCGGACAAAGCATGAACCTGTTGCGCGAGCTGCTGGAAAATCTGCGCCAGTTCGTTGCGACCATCGGCGCGACGACCCTGTTTCTCGGCCGCGTGCTGGGTCAGGTGCCGCGTGCATTGCTGCGTCCCGGCCTGATCGTCGAGCAGGTCCACAATGCCGGTGCGCTGTCGCTGGTCATCATCATGACCTGCGGCCTGTTCGTCGGCGCCGTGCTCGGCCTGCAGGGTTACGACCTGCTGCAGCGCTTCGGCTCGGAAGATGCGCTCGGCACTGCCGCGGCGCTGGCACTGATCAAGGAACTCGGGCCGGTGGTGACTGCGCTGCTGTTTGCCGGCCGCGCTGGCACCGCGCTGGCGTCGGAAATCGGCCTCATGCGCGCCACCGACCAGCTCACCGCCATGGAAATGATGGCCGTCGATCCGATCCGCCGCGTCGTCGCGCCGCGCTTCCTCGGCGGCGTGATCGCGATGCCGCTGCTGACGATCATCTTCATCGCCATCGGCATCTTCGGCGTTCAAGTCGTCGGCGTGCAGATGTTCGGCGTGGATTCCGCCTCTTTCTGGTCGCAGATGCGCGCCAGCGTCGGCATGGACGACATTCACGAAGGCATCATCAAGGGCTGTGTCTTCGGCCTGGCTTGCAGCCTGGTGGCTGTCTACGAAGGTTTCACGGCCGTCCCGACCGCCGAAGGCGTGGGACGCGCCACGACGCGCACGGTGGTGACTTCCGCCGTGCTCACTCTGATCCTGGATTACATGCTCACGGCACTCATGCTGTGAGTCGCGACTAACGCTGGGGTTCGTCATGCAATCGAATCGGGCTGTTGAAGTATCGACCGGGCTGTTCGTGCTGCTCGGTTTTGCTGCGCTGTTTTTCCTGGTGACGCAGATCACCAACAAGGAACTGGCAGTCTCGGGCGGCAGTTACCAGGTCGAGGCGCAGTTCAACAACGTGGGCAGCTTGAAACCGGGTGCGGCCGTGTCCATGTCCGGCGTCACGGTAGGGCGGGTCGATTCGATCGCCTTCGACCAGGACGTCTACAAGGCCGTCGTGAAGCTGCGGATCAGCTCGGCCTACAGCCGTATTCCGACCGACAGCGATGCCTCGATCATGACGTCGGGACTGCTCGGCGGTCAGTACATCGGCATCACCGCCGGCGGCGCCGAGGAGTATCTGAAGAACGGCGACCGCATCGAACTCGTACAGGATGCGTTCGTGCTGGAGAACCTGATCAATCAGCTGTTCGCGAGCTTCGCGGGCAGGGCCGGCAACCCGCCGGCGGCAGAGGAGACGAAGTGATGAACCGCAGATCCCTGATGATGGCCGTCGTTGCGACGGCAGGCATGGGTTTCCTTGCGACGGCAGCGGCGCAGGACGCCGCGCAGCTGGGCCCGCAGGAACTGGTGACGAAGGTCGCGCAGGATACGTTGAAGGAACTCGATGCCAACCGCGCCGAGTACCAGAAGAATCCCGCCAAAGTGCGCCAGGTGGTCGACAGGACCATGCTGCCGTACTTCGACACCACCTATGCCGCACAGCTCGTGCTCGCGCAGAACTGGCGCACGGCCACGGCCGAGCAGCGCAAGCGTTTCGTCGATGCGTTCTACCAGTCGCTGCTGCAGAACTACGGCTCGGCGCTGACGGAGTTCACGCCGGACCGTCTGAAGATCCTGCCGTACCAGGGTAAGCCCGACGACAAGGTCGCCACGGTGCGCAGCGAAATCCGCCGCGACAATGGCGTGCCCGCCAAGGTGAACTATTCGCTGCGCAAGACCGATCAGGGCTGGAAGGCGTTCGACGTACAGATCGAAGGCATCTCGTACGTGAAGTCCTTCCGCACCGACTTCGCCGCCGAGATCCAGCAGAAGGGCCTCGAAGCCGTCATCCAGCGCCTGGAAAGCCAGGTGGCGAGCGGCACGGTGAAGAATCCGACGGCCAGGTCCTGAGCCCGTCGTGAGCAAGGTTCAGACCAGCAAGGCGCGACTCGAATCGCTCGGCGACGGGCGATTCCGCGTCAGCGGGATTCTCGATGCGGACACCGTCACGGCGATCCTGGAAGAGAGCGCCCGCAAGTTCGTGGCACCGCAGATCGTCGTCGATCTCGCACCGGTGACGGCGAGCGACAGTGCGGGCATGGCCCTGCTGCTGGAGTGGTTGCGTGTGAGTCGTGCGGCAGGCCGCAGGGTTCACTTCGACAATGTGCCGCAGCAGATCATGGCGCTGGCGCGCATCAGCGAAGTCGACGATCTGTTGCTCGAGAATGGCGCTGTATCGGCGTCCGCCGAGGCGACGGCCTGAGTCAGGGCGTCTCGGGTGCCGGCTCCTCCGTCTCGGGCGCCGGTTCCTCATCCGAAAAATCTTCGTACTCTTCCGGCGGCGGATTGCCGTCGTAGATCTGGAATTCGCGCTGCTGCACCCAGGCATCGCGCATGAACGCATAAGGATCGAAAGCGTTCTGCAGCGTCGCATCGAGCGGCAGCAGTTCCGCGCGCGAATGCACGATGTCGAGTCCGCGCAGACCCCATTCGGTCTCCCACGGAATGTCGATGTAGACGAGCGGCCCCAGGAAATAGTCGAAGATGCGCGACGGCGCATCACGCAGCGACGACGGCCCGAAGAACGGCAGCGTGACATACGGGCCTGAACCCACGCCCCACACCGCCAGCGTCTGTCCGAAATCCTCGTCGTTCGCCGTCAGGCCGACCGGGGTGGCGACGTCGAGCAGTCCGCCGACACCGATCGTCGTGTTCATCAGGAAGCGTCCCGCGTCGCGCAGCCCCATGCCGGGCTTGCCCTGCAGGAACTGGTTCATGATCGTCGCCGGATAGGAGAGATTGGCGAAGAAGTTGCCCACGCCGGTGCGAATCCAGCGCGGCGTGATCTTGCGATAGCCCTTGGCGACCGGCTTGAGCGCGATGCGATCCGCCGTATCGTTGAACTTGTAGATGCCGCGATTCATGCCCTGCCAGGGGTCTTCGCCGTGCGTGCGCCCCGGTGTCGTTGCGCAGCCTGCGCTCACGAGAAGAACGGCAACCATCGCGATTGCGCGCACGGATGCCGGTACGCGGCCGATCAGGAACAACATGCGGTAGACAGATCCTTCGCTTGAATGGAGGCTGGTCGGGGCGCCGACCGGCGGCGGCATTGTATCAATTCATTCCCTGCAGTCGCGGCTGGCCCGAGGACGCGCGGCGCGCTCCGCGCTTCGGCATGGCCTGTTGCACTTCTTCCAGCCGGGCCTGGAAACGCGCGCGCTGCACCGACGTGATCTTCGGCACCGCGAGCGCAAGCTGCAGCTGATTGATCGAGAGCGGCAGATCGCCGCTCATGAGGTGGTACTCGGACATGTAGTAGTACGAGTCCGCCACATCGCCTGCTGCGTTCGCAGCCAGCGCCGTCAGGCGTGCCTGCTCCGGCGTCGGGGGCACGACGTTGAACAGGTCGAGCAGGATTTCGTGCGCGGTTTTCGCATCGCCGCTCTGCATCAGCGTCTCGGCATACCGCACCGTCACGGCGACATTGCGCGGGAACAGTTCTCGCGCCTTCTCCAGCGTCTCGATCGACGCCTTGCCCTGGCCGGCCTTGAGCTGTGCCTGTCCCAGTGCCGTGTGGTACTGCATGATCGTCGGATCGGCATCGCGCAGTCTTCTGAAGATCGGAATGGCCTTGTCCGCATTGCCCGACATCATCATGGCCAGCGCCTGGCCATAGACCTGCGCCGAGCTGGCATCGGGCTCGTTCTTGATCACCGCGGCGTAGTACTCCTGCGGATCCTTGCCGGCGGGCGTCGACAGTACGCGCAGCCGTTCGCGCGACAGCGCATAGCTGATGCTGTCCGGCATCGGCGTGATTGCGAGCTGATCGGCGCGCTCCTTGGTTTCCGCGATACGCGTGCTGGTCACGGGATGCGTGCGCAGCATTTCGGGAATGTTGAGTTCGCTGCTGCCCGCGAGACGGCTCATGGTCTCGAAGAACTGCGGCATGCCTTCGGGATCGAAGCCGGAACGGGCGAGGATGCCGAGTCCGACCCGGTCGGCCTCCGTTTCATTCTCGCGCGTGAAACTGATCTGCTGCTGGATGGCCAGCGACTGCGCCGCGGCGACGCCGGCCATCGCGCCATCGCCGCCGCCGGCCGCCGCCCCGAGAAGGATGGCCGCGAGCATCGCGGCGGTCGACACCAGGCTGCTGCGGCTTTGCGCTGCGATGCTGCGTGCGATGTGGCGCTGGGTCACGTGCGCGATTTCGTGCGCCACGACGCCCGCGAGTTCGCTTTCGTTCCTGGTTTCCAGTACCAGTCCGGCATTCACGCCGATGAAGCCGCCGGGCAAGGCGAAGGCATTGATGGTGCGGTCCTTCACGGTGAAGAACGTGAACTTCTGTGCGCCGTCGTGGGCCTCGCTGGAAAGACGCGCGCCGAGCGACTGCACGTATTCCGCGACCTCGGGATCGTCGAGGATCTGGTCCTGATCCCGCAGCCCGCGCACCACCATCCGCCCGATCTGACGCTCGTCCTCGAGCGTCAGCAGCGCCTGCGCCGGACTGCCGATATCCGGCAGATCGTCCGCGGTGTTGGTCTGCTGCGCACCAGCACCGACGGTCATCAGCGCGGCGGCGAAGAATAGGGCGATCTTTCGCATGGATGGACAACTCGTGAGCCGGCAGTGTGGTGCCGGCCCGGCGGCAAAGTAAAGCGCGTCGGATTGGACTGGCCTGAACTGAATCGGTTCGGTGGCCGTGGCGTGGCTGGCGCCTTGATTTCCATGGGCGGCGGGGCGCTTGTCCATGCCCTCGTCCCGCCGGATGCCACAAACGCAAAGGCCCTCCGGTGGAGGGCCTTTTCGATTGATGGCGGAGAGGGTGGGATTCGAACCCACGGATGCCTTACGGCATCGCCTGATTTCGAGTCAGGTACATTCGACCACTCTGCCACCTCTCCGCGCGAGGGCGCGCATTCTATACCAGCCCGGGCCCAAGACTGTAGGCTGTGTGCTGTTCTTTCCTTAACAAGGGTCGCGAGTCTTGCCGCCATCAATGCCCCGCAGCGGGGGTCTACGTTGAAGATCGCGCTGGCGATCGTTGCGATGCTGCTTCTCGGGACCTGTTCGCAGCCGCCGACGGTCCTGGAACAGATCATCGACAGCGGCGAATTGCGCGTCGTGACGCGCAATCTGCCCAGTACCTACTACCTGGGCGCGTCCGGCCCGCAGGGTCCCGAGTTCGAACTCGCCAGCCAGCTCGCCGCGGAGCTGGGAGTCCGTCTCTATATTTATTCCGTGCCCAATGCGGGCGACGTGGTCCGCGAACTGGCGCTGCATCGCGCACACATCGGTGCGGCGGGGCTTACCCGCGGCATGCGGCTACCGGAGGAGGTGGCCTTCGGGCCGCCTTATCAGCAGGTCAGGGAACATCTCATCTATCGGCAGGGCGAGGTCCGCGCGCGCAATCTGCGGCAGGCCGTGAATACCCACATCGAAGTCGTTGCGGGCAGCTCGCATGCGGCTTCGCTCGAGGCGTCGCGCATCGTCGTGCCCGATCTGTCCTGGGTCGAGAATTCGGCGACCGAAACCGAGGAGCTGCTCTACCGCCTGTCGCGGCGCGAGATCGACTACACGGTGGCGGATTCGAACGAGTTCGCCATCGGCCGCGCCTTTCATCCGGAGATCCGTATCGCCTTCGACCTGGGCGGCAGCAAGGCGCTGGCCTGGGCGGTCGATGCGCGCGATCCCAGCCTGCTGCAGCGCGTGACGGCCTACTACGCAGCGGTGACGGCGGAAGGCCGGCTCGCATCCATTCTCGATACGTATTACGGCGACGTCGATCGCTTCGACTACATCCAGGCGCGCGTCTTCATGCAGGACATCGAGGCGCGTCTGCCGCAATACCGCCAGTGGTTCAAGGAAGCGGCGGCGCAGATCGGCGTCGACTGGCGATTGCTAGCGGCGATCGGCTATCAGGAATCGCATTGGGTGCCGACCGCGACGTCGCCCACCGGTGTGCGCGGGCTCATGATGCTCACCGAAGAAACCGCGCGCGCGCTCGGCGTGTCGGACCGGCTCGATCCGCGCGAAAGCATTTTCGGCGGTGCGCAGTATTTTTTGCTGGTGCGCAGCCAGATTCCCGCGCGCATCCAGGAACCCGATCGGACATGGATGACGCTCGCGGCCTACAACGTCGGCCTCGGCCATCTCGAAGACGCGCGCATCCTCACGCAGATGCACGGCAGGAATCCCGATCTGTGGAGCGACGTGCGCGATCACCTGCCGCTGCTGACGCAGTCGAAGTGGTACACGCAGGTCAAACGCGGTTATGCGCGCGGCTGGGAGCCGGTGCGGTTCGTGGAGAACATCCGCGGCTACATCGACATCCTGGATTGGGTGGCGGCGGATTCGGCGCCGCCGGCGAAGCGGGGCAGGTAACTGCCGGGGCTTCTTCTTTCTGTGGGGCCGGCTTTAGCCGGCCTTCTTGTCGGAGTCAGGCTGAAGCCTGACCTACAGGACGAACGTCACTTCTTCCTGACGGACTTCTCCGCATACGTCCGCGCCAGCTCTTCGGCGAACACGGCCGGCAGGCCCTGTTCGTTGCGCTGGTTCAGCGCCTGGTAGAACTCGGTGTAGAGATCCCAGTACTTCATCTTGTTGGCGGCGCCCAGGAGTGCGCCGCGCTTCAGTCCGCGGTCGAAACGTTCCTGCAGTTCGCCGGGCTCGATGCGGTTCATGAATTCATCCATGCCGGCCTGCACCGCTGCCATCGTCGCCGTGTGATGGTGCTGCAGATCGGCAAACGAATCGCGGATGGCTTCCACCGATCCGAGATAGCGCGTGCCGTGCGGGCTGAGCAGCCGCAGCACGGCGTCGTCGACGCTCGGCGAGAACTTCAGCGGATTGTTCTCCGCCGGCTGAATGGCCGTCTGCGACAGGCGCAGCTTGCCCTTCATGTCCGAGCGGCTGTGCAGCGTTTCCATGATGCCCATCACCGACTCGCGCAGCATCTGGCCGGCGAGGGCCAGCAGCGAAGCATGGGCGTCGGCGGGCAGGGCGGTCGGATCGATACCGGCGCCGCGGCAGAAGGCCTCCACGCCGCTGTCGATGTGATCGCCGGCGCGGCGCATGCGTTCGGGATCGCGGGCGGTCGCAGCGGCGGGCGCCGGTGCAGGGGTTGCGGGACGCGCCGCCGGCGCTGGGTTTGCAGCGCGTGCTGTGGGGGCGGGCGAGGGTGCCGGAGTCGGTTTCGGTGCCAGTGCGGCGGGCGTCAATGCGGCCAGACTTTTGCGATCGTAGGGCCGCGTCTGCATCTGCCAGTCGTCCGACTTGGGGGCGGACCGGGCCTGCGTGACGGTGCGTTCGCCCGTATCGCCGAGGCTATCGAGCAGGGAACTGAATCCGCCCTGGGCGGCGACCGGCGTCGGCGCCGCGTTCTTGCGCGGATCGAGATCGATTTCTTCCGTCAGCAGGAACGGTTCCGGTGCGAGCTTGCTCGGTGACGGCGGTGCTTCGGGTTCGAGGAAGGAATCGCCGAGCAGATCGGTGATGTCGAGTTCTTCGCCCAGATCGGCGATCGGCTCCGGTGCCTTGCCGCCATTGCGTACCCGGACCGGCGTGGGCCGCTGGCCGGTGGCATCGGAGGAGAAGTCGTTGCGATCGTCGATGCTGACGAGCAGTTCGTAGTCGCCGAGGCGCAGGCGGTCGCCGTCCTGAAGATGATGCAGGCCTTCGAGGGAGGCGGCCGTGTCAGAGCCATTGATGAACGTGCCATTGGTGCTCGTGTCTTCGAGCACCCACTTGCCGGCCTGGAAGGAGACCTTGACGTGATGGCTGGAGACGTAGCGATCGGGGTCGGGCAATACCCAGTCGTTGTCCTGGGCCCGGCCGATCCGGCCGCCCGTGACGCCAAAAAGCTGCGAACTGCGCTTGCCCAGCGTCTTGTAATGGTCGCTGATGACTCGGAGTTTCAGTGCCATTGGGAGAGGGGTTTCCTTGAGCCGTACCGTCCGATAGCCCGGCAGGTGGCCTTGACTCAAGGCATCTCGACCGCGCTATGTAATATGCTGCAGCCTATCAACCCGTCCCCCGGTCAGATATGGCAGCGAGTCACATTTTTAAGGTCGTTTTTGTCAACCAGGGCAAGGTCTACGAGATCTACGCCCGCAAGGTCAATCACGGCTCGATCTTCGGCTTCATCGAGGTCGAAGAGCTGGTGTTCGGGGAACGCTCCACGGTCGTGGTGGACCCGGGCGAGGAACGCATCAAGGCTGAGTTCGAAGGGGTCAAGCGGACGTACCTGCCCATGCATTCGGTCCTGCGCATCGACGAGGTCCGCAAGCAGGGCGTGAGCAAGATCAGCGCGCTGGAAGGCGGCTCGAATGTGACGGCGTTTCCGATGCCGGTGTATACGCCGGAGAAGAAATAGGGAGGGAGACGGCTACAGGCTACAGGCTACAGGCTACAGGCTGCAGCCGGAGCCAAGAGGGGCTGGCTGTAGCCTGTCCCCTGTAGCCTGTCCCCTGTATCATCCGCTCCCGCAATTTCTCCGTGCGGCTCGCGTCTCCCGCGGGCCGACTGAAAGCCCGATGCTGACACTGACCGGCGCGCCCGCTCTCTCCGATTTCCGCATCAGCAAACTCGTTGCCGCGCTGCGAGCGCGAAATCCGCAGATCGAATCCCTGACGTCGCGCTTCATGCACTTCGTGCAGACGCGGCGCGATCTCGGCGCGGACGAAAAGCGGGTGCTGGACGCGCTGCTGACTTACGGGCCGCGCGTCGCAGCCGATGCGCTCGCATCGCCGCCGACGCTGCTCGCCATTCCGCGTCCCGGCACGATTTCCCCCTGGTCCAGCAAGTCGACGGACATCGCGCACGTCTGCGGCCTCGACGCCATCGAGCGTATCGAGCGGGGCATCGCGTTCTGGGTGAAGTCGAGCGCGCTGCTCGGCGCCGCAGACATCGCCGCGATCGCGCCGCTGCTGCACGATCGCATGACCGAAGCGGCGGTCCTGCGCCTCGATGACGCTGCGCAGCTGTTCTCGCACGAACAGCCGCGGCCACTGAACACGGTGTCCGTGCTCGCCGAAGGGCGCAAGGCGCTCGAAGAGGCCAACAGCAGTCTGGGTCTCGCGCTCTCCGACGACGAGATCGACTACCTGGTCGAGAGCTTCGGCAAGCTGGGCCGCGATCCCACCGACGTCGAACTCATGATGTTCGCGCAGGCGAACTCCGAGCACTGCCGTCACAAGATCTTCAACGCCGACTGGATCATCGACGGCGAGAAGCAGCCGAAGTCGCTGTTCTCGATGATCCGCAACACGCACGAAAAGAATTCCGCGGGCGTGCTCTCGGCGTATCGCGACAACGCGGCGGTGATCGAAGGCCCGGTCGGCAAGCGCTGGTTCCCGGATGTCGATTCGCATCAGTACCAGTCGGCGAGCGAGACCATCGACATCCTGATGAAGGTGGAGACGCACAATCATCCGACGGCGATTTCGCCGTTCCCCGGTGCGTCGACCGGCTCGGGCGGCGAAATCCGCGACGAAGGCGCCACCGGCCGCGGCGGCAAACCGAAGGCGGGGCTCGCGGGATTTTCAGTTTCCAACCTGCGTATTCCCGGTTTCGAACAGCCGTGGGAGAAGGATTACGGTCGTCCCGGCCGCATCGCTTCGGCGCTCGACATCATGATCGAGGGTCCGTTGGGCGCGGCTGCGTTCAACAACGAGTTCGGCCGGCCGAACATCCTCGGCTACTTCCGCACCTTCGAACTGCAGGCGCAGACCGCGCATCGCGCCGCGCTGCGCGGCTATCACAAGCCGATCATGATCGCCGGCGGCGTCGGCAACGTGCGGCGCATGCATGTCGAAAAATCCGAAGTGCCGGTCGGCGGCAAGATCATCGTGCTCGGCGGACCGGCGATGCTGATCGGCCTGGGTGGCGGCGCCGCCTCGTCCGTCGGCAGCGGCACGAGTGCGGAAGATCTCGATTTCGCCTCCGTGCAGCGCGGCAACCCCGAAATCCAGCGGCGTGCGCAGGAAGTCATCGATCAATGCTGGGCGATGGGCGAGGCCAATCCGATTCTGCTGATCCACGACGTCGGCGCGGGCGGCCTGTCGAACGCGATTCCCGAATCGATCGATCACAGCAAACGCGGCGGACGCATCGATCTGCGCAAGGTGCCGTCGGATGAACCCGGCATGTCGCCGCTCGAAATCTGGTGTAACGAGGCGCAGGAACGTTACGTGCTCATCATCGCGCCCGATCAGTTGCAGCGTTTCTCGGACATGTGCGAGCGCGAGCGCTGCCCGTATGCCGTCGTCGGCGACATCACTGCCGACGGCTGGCTGAAGGTGGCCGATCCGAAGCTGCAGGCGCCGCCGGTCAATGTGCCGATGAACGTGATTCTCGGCAAGCCGCCGCGCATGACGCGCGATGTGAAAGCGTTGCCGTCGATCGGTGATGACTTCGATGCGGCGTCGGTCGATCTTCGCGACGCTGCTTATCGGTTGCTGCGCTATCCCGCCATCGCGGACAAGACCTTCCTGATCACCATCGGTGATCGCAGCGTCGGCGGCATGATCAGCCGCGATCCGTTCGTCGGGCCGTGGCAGGTGCCGGTGAGCGACGTCGCCGTCACCTTGAGCGACTACAGCTCCAGTGCCGGTGAAGCGATGGCCATGGGCGAGCGCACGCCGCTCGCGTTGCTGGATGCGCCCGCGTCCGGCCGCATGGCAGTGGCCGAAGCGATCACCAACATTGCGGCGGCAGACATCGCGAAGATCTCCGACGTGCGCCTCTCGGCCAACTGGATGGCGGCCTGCGGCGAGCCGGGCGAGGACGCGGATCTGTACGCGACCGTGAAGACGGTCGGCGAGGAATTCTGTCCGGCACTCGGCATCACGATTCCGGTCGGCAAGGATTCGCTGTCGATGAAGACCAGCTGGACCCAGGACGGTCAGGCACGAAAGATGGTCGCGCCGCTGTCGCTGATCGTTTCGGCCTTCGCGCCGGTGCGCGACGCGCGCAAGACGCTCACGCCGCAGCTGCGTACCGATCGCGGTGCATCGCAGTTGCTGCTGATCGATCTCGGCGGCGGTCGCAATCGCCTCGGCGGTTCGTGTCTCGCGCAGGTCTACGGCCAGCTCGGCCGGCAGGCACCCGACTGCGACGATCCGAAGCTGCTCGCTGCATTCTTCGATGCCATCGCCGAACTGCGCAGCAAGAACCTGCTGCTCGCTTATCACGATCGCTCCGATGGCGGATTGTTCGCCACACTGGCGGAAATGGCATTCGCCGGCCGCTGCGGCGTGCAGGTCGATATCGGCGGTCAGCCGAACGAAGCTGCGGCGCGCCTGTTCAGCGAAGAACTCGGCGCCGTCATCCAGGTCCGCAGCGACGATGTGGCTGCGGTCGCGGAAATTCTCGACCGTCACCGGCTCGGCGTCGTGACGCAGGTGATCGGCACGGTCACGAACGAGGACCGCGTGCTGATCAATGCGGGTACGAATCCCGTCCTGGATGAGCCGCGCACCGAACTGCGCCGTGCCTGGTCCGAAACGAGTTACCGGATGGTCGAACTGCGCGACAACCCGCAGTGTGCGGTCGAGCAGTTCGAAACAGCCACGGATCCCCGCGATCCCGGATTGCACGCGAAGCTCACGTTCGATCTGCAGGAAGATGTCGCGGCGCCGTTCATCGCGAAAGGTGCGCGGCCGAAGGTCGCCATCCTCCGCGAGCAGGGCGTCAATTCGCACGTCGAGATGGCGGCGGCCTTCGATCGCGCCGGTTTCGATGCTTTCGACGTCCACATGACCGACCTGTTCGCGCAGCGCGCGAAACTGCAGGACTACACCGGCCTCGTCATCTGTGGCGGATTTTCGTACGGCGACGTGCTCGGCGCCGGCGAAGGCTGGGCGAAGTCGATCCTGTTCCATTCGCGGCTGCGCGATGAGTTCACGGCATTCTTCGCGCGCCCCGACACGTTCTCGCTCGGCGTCTGCAACGGTTGCCAGATGATGTCGGCGCTGCGTTCGCTGATCCCGGGCACGGAGCATTGGCCGCGCTTCGTGCGCAATCGTTCCGAGCAGTTCGAGGGACGACTGAGCCTGGTGGAAGTCATGCCGTCGCCGTCGCTGTTCCTCTCCGGCATGGCGGGTTCGCGCATGCCGATCGCGGTGGCGCACGGCGAAGGTCTTGCCGAATTCGCCAGTCCTGCCGATCTTTCTGCCTGCGCGGACGGCAAGCTGCTGTCGCTGCGCTTCGTCGACAACGCCGGCAAGGCGACCGAGCGTTATCCCGCGAACCCGAACGGTTCGCCGCAGGGCATCACCGGCATCACGACGCCGGACGGCCGCGTCACGCTGTTCATGCCGCATCCGGAACGCGTGTTCCGCACGCTGCAGCATTCGTGGTATCCGGATGACTGGCGCGAGGACAGTCCGTGGATGCGGATCTTCAGGAATGCGCGGATGTGGGTGGGGTGAGGAGGAAGTCACGAAAGTCACAGGTTAAGCATTCCTGCATGACCCTCGTCACTTCCGTCACCCTCGTCACTATTCCTCTCTGTTCGCCAGCTCCGCCTGGGTATTCAGCGGTCGCGCAATCAGCCCGGATTGCGTGAGCGACACCTGGTAGCGCGCGCCTTCGGCCATCGGCATGTAGGTTGCGCTGCCGTACACGGCATCGACGAACGGCAGCCAGCGCGGATACTTCGTCGACAGGTCCCACAGATCGACGCCGGGGTTCTCGCTCAAGCCGTACACCGTGCGCTCGGCATGACGTTCCTGTTCGATGTCCCGATAGCGTCCGCCGACGCGTTCCAGCCGGTACTGCGCGTCGAGTCCCAGCAGGTTGGCCCAGCCCTTCCACTTCAGCACGCGCGCATCGAGCTGCCATTCATCGCCGGCGAGGATGAAGATCTGCATTTCGCCCGCCGGCATGCGCGTCAGCGTCGCGCGATAGCGTTGCGGTCCGCGACTTTCGAAAACGATCTCGGCCACCGGCTGTTCGTACGTGAGGCGCGCGTAGGTATGCAGATTCAGCGAGACGACGAAGAACAGCGCGGCGCAGGCCAGCAGCAGGAATCCCATCACTGCGCTGCCGCCGGCGGCGAGGAAGCGCGCACGCAGCAGGCGCTGGCACGCAAGAATCAGCAGCAGCCCGCCGAAGACGGCGATGACGATGGCGATGGCGTCGGAGTTCATGCGCGGGCGGCGGGTCGGAATGCGTTCTTGGTTCGAAGTCTCACGTCGACTGCTCCTGAAGAAATCCAGACAGCTCCCCGCTCTCGATCAGTTCCGCCAGCGTCGCGATGTCGCGGTCGAGCCGGTGATCGTACGGCCGATGCTCCACATGACGACGCACGAAGGCATGCACTTGTTGCAATGGCTGCGTCGTCTGCAGCGGTTGCAGCTTGTCGATGGCCTGGGCCGCCGCCAGCAGTTCGACTGCCAGCACGTTCGCCGTGTTGGTGCAGATGCGACGCAGTTTATAGCCAGCCCATGGCGCCATGCTGACGTGATCTTCCTGTCCTGCGGACGTGGTCACATTGTCGACGGATGCCGGATGGGCGAGGGTGCGGTTTTCCGACGTCAGCGCCGCCGCAGCGACGTGCGCAATCATGAAGCCGGATTCGAGACCCGGCTCGGTGGTCAGAAACATGTTGAGCGCCGGATTCACGCGGCGATCCAGCAGATCGGTGCGCCGCTCCGACATGCTGGCGATCTCGCTGACGGCGATGGCCAGATAGTCGCTGAGCATCGCCAGCGGTTCGGCATGGAAATTCCCGCCCGAGAGAATGTCGTTGCCGAAAATCAGCGGATTGTCGGAGACGCCGTTGATCGCGTTGGCGAGTACATTGCGACCGTGATCGAGCGCGGCTTCGATCGCGCCGAACACCTGCGGCATGCAACGCACCGCGTAGGGATCCTGGACGCGGTCGCAGTTCTCGTGATCGTGGTGGATCGCGCTTTCGGTGAGCAGCACCCCGAAGCGGCGCGCGATTTCGACCTGGTGCGGCAGGCGGCTGGCTTCGTGGATGCGTACATCGAAAGGCGTGTAGCTGCCCGCCAGTCCATCGACGGTGAGTGCGCCGATCACGACGGTGGCATCGAGCAGCGTCTCGGCGCGGAAGAGGCCGTCGAGCGCCAGCGCGAGACTCAGCTGGGTGCCATTGATCAGCGCCAGTCCTTCCTTGGCTTCGAGCGTCAGCGGGGCGAAACCCGCGGCCTCGCAGACGGCAGCGCCTTCGAGTCGTCGCCCCTCGTACATCGCCTCGCCTTCGCCGATGAGGCACAGCGACATGTGCGCGAGCGGTGCGAGATCGCCCGAGGCACCGACCGAACCGCGTTCGGGAATGATGGGCAGCACGTCGCTGTTCAACAGTGCCAGCAAGGCATCGAGCACTTCCTGGCGGATGCCCGAGTAACCCGCGGCGAGGCTGTTGACCTTGAGCAGCAACATGCGCCGCACCAGCGGTGCGGCCAGCGGCGTACCGATACCAGTGGTGTGACTGCGCAGCAGGTTGAGCTGCAGCTGCCGCACCTGGGCGGCAGAAATGCGTTTGTTGGCGAAGGCGCCGAAGCCGGTCGTGATGCCGTAAGCCAGTCGGTCGGTGCGGACTGCTTCACGTACGACATCGATACTCGCCTGCATGCGGGTATGTGCGGAGTTGGCGAGCCTCACCGGCGGGCGAAGCCGCTCGAAGGTGCGCAACCGATCGAGCGTCAGTGAGACGCCATCCAGTTCCAGGGCGGGGTGTGCGCTCATGCGCGGA
>NZ_DAINNK010000003.1:124402-156999 GCF_036735925.1 Povalibacter sp. | reverse complement strand
ACCTTGCGCGGCGGACTGACCGAGGACTGGATTGATCCGTCCATGGTCGTGCGCGCCACGATCCCGCTCGGCGACAAATGGTTTCTGCAGGGGCGCGGCAACATCGGCGGCTGGGGCGTCGGTTCGGATTTCTACTGGCAGGCGCAGGGCGATATCGGCTACCGGCACTCGCCACGCACGCTGTTCACGATCGGCTATCGCTACATCAGCATCGATTACGACCGCGGCAGCGGCGCCGACCGGTTCATCTATGACGTGGATTCGTTCGGTCCGACGATGAAGGTGGGATTCACTTTTTAACCAGGGAGATGATCATGAAGCGCTTGCACTGGCTGTTCGCACTGGCGTTGCTGGCCTGCCTGGCCACGACGGCACAGGCGCAGAACAAGAAGCCGAACATCCTCGTCATCATGGGTGACGACATCGGCTGGTTTAATCCCAGCATCTACAACAACGGCATCATGGGCTACCGCACGCCCAACATCGATCGCATCGGCCGCGAAGGCGCGATGTTCACGGACTGGTATGGCCAGCAGAGCTGCACGGCCGGTCGTGCGGCGTTCGTCACCGGCCAGTCACCGATTCGCACGGGCCTGACCAAAGTCGGCCTGCCCGGCGCGGATGTTGGCCTGCGGGCGCAGGACCCTTCCGTCGCGGAGTTCATGAAGAACTTAGGCTACGCCACAGGTCAGTTCGGCAAGAACCATCTCGGCGACAAGGACGAGTTCCTGCCGACGAATCACGGCTTCGATGAGTTCTTCGGCAACCTCTATCACCTGAACGCCGAAGAAGAGCCGGAGAATCCCGACTATCCGAAGGATCCGAACTTCCGCAAGAAATTCGGCCCGCGCGGCGTGATTCATTCATTCGCCGACGGCAAGATCGAAGACACCGGCCCGCTGACGAAGAAGCGCATGGAAACGGTGGACGAGGAATTCGCTGCCGCCGCCATGAGCTTCATGGAGAAGAACACCAAGGCAGGCAAGCCGTGGTTCACGTACTTCAACAGCACGCGCATGCATGTGTTCACGCACCTGAAGCCGGAGAGCGATGGCAAGACGGGGCTCGGCATCTATCCCGACGGCATGGTCGAACACGATGGCATCGTCGGAGAGCTATTGAAGAAGCTCGACGATCTCGGCGTCGCCGACAACACCATCGTCGTGTACACCACCGACAACGGCGCCGAAGTCTTCACCTGGCCCGATGGCGGCACGACACCGTTCCGCGGCGAAAAGGCGACCAACTGGGAAGGCGGCTTCCGCGTGCCGACGCTGATCCGCTGGCCGGGCTTGATCCGGCCGGGCACGGTGATCAACGACATCTGCGCACATGAGGACTTCATTCCGACGTTTGCCGCCGCGGCGGGCGAACCGGATCTGGTCTCCAAGGTTGCAAAGGGCTACGCCGCAGGCAAGAAGAACTTCAGAGTTCACCTGGACGGCTACAACCTGATTCCGGCGCTCAAGGGCGAAACGAAGGAATGGCCGCGCAAGGAATTCCTCTACTGGTCCGACGACGGCGATCTTGTCGCCATCCGCTACGAGAACTGGAAGGTTTCGTTTCTAGAACAGCATGGAGAAGCCCAGCCGCGCAGTCCGATGGGTGTGTGGCAGACCCAGTTCGATCATCTGCGTGTGCCCAACCTCTTCAATCTGCGCGCAGACCCCTTTGAGCGCGCTACGGAGAGCATCTACTACGCGGACTGGCAGACCCGACGTGTCTTCATTCAAGTCCCCATCCAGACGTATGTTGCCCAGTGGCTGCAGAGCTTCAAGGACTATCCGATCCGGCAGAAGCCGGCGAGCTTCAATCTGGATGAGGTGATGCGGAAGCTGTCGGAGCCGGCGAACAAGTAGCTTGTTCTGACTGTGGGGCCGGCTTTAGCCGGCCTCTTTTCGGAAGTCAGGCTGAAGCCTGACCTACAGAAAGAGGGAGCGGCGCCGGATCGGCACCGCTCCCGCAACCATCACTTCCTCGCCTTGTTGAACTGTTCCTCGATCCCGCGGTTGATCTTCTCCTGCACGGCGTTGATGCCGAACTCGGCAGGCAACTGGCTCGGCGGGTATTCCTTGAACGTCTCCAGGAACGCCGTGGCCTTCGTCTGGGCCATGATCGTCAGATACACGTTCTTGGTCTGGAAGTCGTAGTACTGATCCGAAACGATGTCCGCACGCTCGTACGGATCCATGCGCAGGTTGAACAGCTTGGGCAGGCGCAGACAGGTGAAGGGCTCGGCCCAGACCCGCATGCCGCCAGGCACGGTCTGTTCGCAGAACACGGCCTTCCATTCGCCGAAGCGCATCGCCACCAGCTCGGCATCGTCATTGAAATAGAAGAACTCGTCGCGCGCGCCCTTCTGCGATTTGCCTGTCAGCAGGTCAAGCTGGTTGTAACCGTCCAGATGCACCTTGCCGGTCTTCGAACCGATCGATGTGCCTTTCAGCAGCTTGTCCTTGATGTTCGGATCGCCCGCCGCGGCCAGCAGCGTCGGGAACCAGTCCATGCCGGAGAACATCTCCCGCGTCACCGATCCCGGCTTGATCTTGCCGGGCCACCGCACCATCGCCGGCACGCGGAAGGCACCTTCCCAGTTGGTGTCCTTCTCGCTGCGGAAGGGTGTCGTCGCCGCATCCGGCCAGCTGAACTGGTTCGGTCCGTTGTCGGTGGTGAAGACGACGATGGTGTTGTCGGCGATGCCCATCTCGTCGACCGCCTGCAGCAGCTTGCCGACGTTCTGATCCATCTCCCACATGCCGTCGGCGTATTCGTTGCCGACCAGGCCGCTCTTGTCGCGGTATTCCGGCCGGACGTGAGTGAACAGGTGCATGCGGGTGAAGTTCATCCAGGTGAAGAACGGCTTGCCGGCCGCTTTCTGCTTCTTCATGTATTCGATGGCGGCGGCGGTGGTTTCGTCGTCGATCGTTTCCATGCGCTTGCGGTTGAGCGGGCCGGTGTCTTCGATCTTGCCGTCCGCAAAGGTGTGCAGCACTCCGCGCGGCGAGAATTTCTTGCGGAAGGGATCGTTGGCATCCTTCGGCCAGTACGGGCGCTCGGGCTCTTCTTCCGCATTCAGGTGATAGAGGTTGCCGAAGAACTCATCGAAGCCGTGGCGCGTCGGCAGGTATTCGTCGCGATCGCCCAGATGGTTCTTGCCGAACTGGCCCGTGGCATAGCCCTGGGTCTTCAATGCCTCGGCAATCGTGATGTCGCGTGCCTGCAGACCTACGGGTGCGCCGGGCAGGCCCACCTTGCTCAGGCCCGTGCGCTTGGGAGATTGACCGGTGATGAACGTGGAACGGCCCGCCGTACAGCTGTTCTCCGCGTAGTAGTCGGTGAACATCATGCCTTCCCGGGCAATGCGGTCGATGTTGGGCGTCTCGTAGCCCACCACGCCGTGACTGTAGGCGCTGATGTTGGTCTGACCGACATCGTCGCCGAAGATGATCAGAATGTTGGGTTTGCCCTGTGCACTGGCGGTCGTCGCCAGTCCAGTCAGGGAACTGATGGCCAGCGCGGCTGCCGTCAGCCGTGTTGTCCAGCGAAAGATCCTGTTCATGCGTGCCTGCCTCCGGTTCTTTTCGTACACGAACGATGTCCGTCCACAGCGACGGTGGCGGTCAGTGTGGAGAGATGCGTCGCGACTGAGAGTCCGTAGGAGAGTCAGCAGAAAACGGCAGATAGCCGCTGCCTCACGCGACCGGAATGGCGAAGGCCACGGTGGTGCCGCGCGAGGTGGCGTTGTTCTTCGCCCAGATGCGTCCGCCGTGGGCATCGACGATGGCGCGCGCGGTCGACAGGCCGAGTCCCATGCCGTTCTGCTTCGTCGTGAAGAATGCGTCGAACAGCCGGGACAACTGGTCCGCTGGTACGCCCGTGCCCACGTCGGTCACGGACACCGTCACAGTGCCATCGCGGCATCGACAGTCGACGTCGATGTACCGCTCTCCCGGCGGCACCGACTCCATGGCATCCGCCGCATTCATGAGCAGGTTCAGCAAGGCCTGCTGCAGGTGGACCGGGTCGCCCTGGATGCCTGGCATGTCCGCCTCCGTGGCCAGCCGGATGACGAGTCCACGCCTCGCGACGTCGGTCCGCACCAGCGTCACCACGCTGCGGACGACTTCGTTCATGTCGAGATTTTCCTTGTGCAGTTCGCGATCCCTGAGAAGCGAACGGACGCGCTGCACGATCTCGCGCGTGCGCTGATTGTCGGCGCGGATGTCATCGAGGATCTGGCGCACCTCGTCCAGCCTGGGATTCGCCGTGGCCAGCAGCAGGGAGGCCGCCTCGGCGTTGCTCAGGATGGCGCTCAGCGGCTGCGTCACTTCATGCGTCACCGACGCGGTGATCTGGCCGACCAGCGCCAGCCGGGCGGCTCCCGCCATCTCGCTGCGGCTCGCGTAGGCCTCCTGCGCCAGCCGTCGCCGCTTTCTTTCCTGCTGGTACATCACGACGGCCAGTGCGATCAGCAGCAGCGCGACCACGATGGCGGTGCGGTACAGATGCCAGGGCGATGGTGTCTGGAATCGCAGTTCGCAATCCTGCGGCGCACGGGCGCGGTCGACACCCCAGCGTTGCAGCTGGCGCGCATCGATCGTGCAGCGCGTGGCGGTTTCCGAGTAGCGCGGCAGTGCAATCGACGTACCGCGCGAGTTCAGCACCTGCGCGGCGAGCAGCCCTGCTTCGGTGCCGTGTTGCCTGAAATCGACGACGGCGCCGCCGAGCACGCCGGTACCCACATAGCTTTCGAGAATGCCGAAGACCGGCGCTCGCGATGACTGCGCCAGCGCCCGCGCGACCTCGGCCGGCGTATAGCCAGTGCCTGCTTCGTCGCGAAACATGCTGGCGTACAGGACGATCGCGTCTGCAGGAACCGCGTTCAGATCGGCACGCATCGCGCTGACCGGGCGACCGAGCCATTCCTCGATGGGCGCGCGATCCCGATATCGCTGCAAGGCGTGCTTGAACACGGGCGTCCACCAGCGATCGTAAGGTGCAGTGCCGGTGATGTAGATGATCCTGCCTGGATGAGGCTGAAGCCGGAATGCCAGGTCGACCGTTCCCTGCACATCGAACGGCATGCCGACGCCCGTGTAATTCGCCGGCAGGCGCGACGGATCGACGGTGCCTGCACCGACGCCGAAATACACGACCGGAACGTCGGGCCAGATGGACGCGCCGTACTGTTCCATGAAACGCACCGCCACCGCGGTCGCGGCCATCACCAGGTCGACATGCTCCCCGGCGTACAGCGCTCTCAGCGCATCCGCCTGTTGCGCGGGATCGTCGACGGTGAGACTCGCCACACTGCCCAGCGTTTCGCGGCGAAAGGTCACGCTGGCATCGACCGCGCCGACGATGGCCTCACGCATGGCGCTCTCGGCGGCCATGGCCGCGGGCACGAGCGCATCCGTCGGCTGCAGCACGACGATCTGCAGTGCATTGACGGCGGGTTCGGAGGTCGCGGCGACACCGTACTGCCACAGCAGCAGCAACGGGAACACCCGTATCGTTCGCCGCAGGCGGCCCGTTACGGCGTCAGGACGCAGACCAGGCGTCCGGCGATTCACGCCCAGGACGCGCGCTTCGGTGAACCGGACTCGGAAGGCAGCAGCCAGCGGTGCGCCAGGCGGCTGGCGTGCCACGTTCTCTTCTGACTGCTGCGCTGTCGACGTGCTTCCTCGTCCTGCTGCAGCACGCGATGCAGATGGACCAGATCGGCGACCGACGAAGCCTGCAGCTTGCGCATCAATCGTTCCCGATGAAACTTGATGGTGCGGGTACTGAGACGAAGGTCATGGGCAACCTGCTTGCCGCGCTGGCCTCTGGCCACACCTCGAAAGACTTCGATCTCGATGCGCGACAGCATGCCGAGACGGCTGCGCGCATCAGCCATCCGCTGCTGCTCGATACGCTGGGCCAGGTCGATGGCGAGCGCCCGTCGGACCGACGCCAGCAGTTGCGGCATCTCGACGGGTTTCAGCAGGAAGTCCACGGCGCCGCTGCGCATGGCCGCGACGCTCAGGTTCACATCGTCCACGCCCGTGAGGAAGATCACCGGCCGGCGCGGGTGCTGGCTCATGAGCGTTTCGTACAGTTCGAACCCGCTCGACCCGGGCAGACAGATATCGAGCAGCAGACAGCCCGGGCCGGAAACATCGCCGGCGAGATACTGGGCGACGCTTTCATGACAACGCACCGGGATGCCCGTCATCCACAGCATTCGAGCGATCGAGTTCGCGAACGACACGTCATCGTCGACGATGTGAACGAAACCGTCCTGTGTGAAACGCATATCTGTGTTCATGCTGGCGCTGCCACGTTTTTGCCGCCGTTTCTGCGCGGGAGGTTACGTGCTTTGGCCGTGCCTGTCGCATAGGCAGAAACCGGGGGTCTGCGGACGTATCGCTCTGCTGCGGCAGATCAATCCAGCCACGTGTATTGCCACGCCACGCCATAAGTCGTGAAGTCCCCGCCGATGCGTGTCGAGGTGCCTTCGTTCCAGGTGAACTTGAGCGACTGACGTGCGGCCACGGGAACCGAGAGCGTGAGACCGGCGCGCGTGTTCTCCTGCAGGTCGGCGCGCCGCACGCCATCGATCTTCGTATCGCCGCCGCGATACCAGGTGGCATCCGCTGCGAGCCACAGCCGCGGGCGAAATGTGTAACTCACGTGCGCCTGCAGGCTGGCGAGCGGATCCTGCTCGCGATGCTGGCCGCCGTAGAAATCGTCGTTGTCCGAGAACAGCCACACGCCCGCATACGCTTCGAGATACCAGTGGCCCAGCGGCTGCGATACGCCGATCTCCGGCTTGAACGCCCAGCGGTTCGTGCCGATGTTGATCAGCTTCTGCGGATCGTACTGGCCGGTCGGCGCGGCGACGGTGAGACTGGCACCCAGTGTCGTCTGCGGTTTGCGCTGCGAAAATTCGCGGGGCGTGAGCGCATCGCCGCCGAGCAGGTTGATGCCGAGCTTCAGCTTGATGTCGCCGAGTCCAGAGCGGCTGGTCGAGCGATGCGTCTCGCCGATGTTTCCCGAGACATCACCCGTCACGTACGGCACCGCCAGCGCGGCATTGGCCGATCGGCCGAACACGCCGAAGGTTCTGCCGTAGCCCACCGCCGCCGCGTCCAGCGTTGCCTCGACATCGCTGAACGGTAGCGACGGATCGAACAGCACGCCGCCGTCGGAATGCACATAGCCCGCGACCAGGAAGTTCACGCCCACCGGATTAGGCGAATAGGCGCGCGGCTCCAGTTCCTGGGCGTGAACACGCAAGGCTGCAAATATGAGGATCGAGCACGAAATCAATCCTCTCGGCGACACTCGATCCTCACTGGAGACAGCAGCGTGAACATCATCATTTTGCGCTACCTGACCTTGACCACGTCATCAGGCTTCCAGGTCTGGTCAAAGAATTCTACGCCCGTACCGTAGAGACGCAGCGCCACCAGGAAATTCCTGCCGCTCACGGTCTGGATCCAGTTCGATTCGGGTACTTCTGCAGGCTTCTGCGGTCCGAACCAGAGATCGACCGAGCCGTCGCTGTTGGTCGCGACATCGTTGAAGGCATTGATCGACGGCAGCTGCTGCGGTGCCTCGGTCATCGTGCCATCGGTGATGTTGTAGGCCGTAACGGCCCAGAAGAGTTTCGCAGGCGGATTCGGCGGCAGGTGCAGCCTGTACACGTTCGATCCGGTCAGGAAGCTGCCGTTCGCGTCCTTCAGCGTGAACGGATACTTCGAGCCCGCATCGAGCGTGCGCATGACCATCGCGGAGGCCGACGAGAATGCGATCTGGAAATAGCTGGAACGTTGCGTGATGTCGGTGTAGCCCTCCTGCAGCCATTCCGACGTGCCAGACGCCCAGGTGTTCAGATACTGGCGATCCTTGTAATAGCGGTCGCGTCCGTCCGGACGACCGAGCTGCCGCTGCGCCAGGATCATCTTCGGCGCCGTCTCCACCGCCTTCTGCAATAGCTGCGGCTGCTTGCCGGTCGGCTTGAACGGTTGTCCCTTCACGATCCCGATGGAGGCGAGCACGCCGCTCAGTTCCGGATCGATGGCCGATGCCGGTTCGTAGTCGACGAATTCCTTCAGCTTGCTCCAGAAGCTGCTGTCCACCGGATACATCATGTTGATGCGTCTGCCGCTGGCATTCGGGAACTGCATCGGCTTCAAGTCCTTCTCCGCCGCCCACAGCGGATAGACGCGCGTCTGTTCGGCAAGCGCCACGGCAGGTCCCGGATCGGGGCCGTTCGTGCCCTTCTTCATGATGGTGCGGAAAAACAGCAGCACGTTGTAGGTGGATGACTTGAACGCGAAATATCCCTGCGGAATCTCGCCGGTGTAGTCGGGCGGCAGCAGCAGATAGAGTCCGCCGCGCGCCCGATCGGGACCGATGAGACCGACATCGGTGATGGTGCGCTGAAAGAAGTCCGTGAACATGCCGATCACGTTCGGCGGTGCCGCGACCACCAGCGGTCCATCCTTCTTCAGATCCAGGTAGCTCATCGAATAGATCACGTCCGCATTGGGCGTCGGCACCCAGGTGCGGCTGTCCATGCGGTCCTTCCAGATCGGCAGAACGTCATAGCCTTTGCCGAAGACGGCCTCGGAGCCATCGCGCATGCCGATGGTGTTCAGCGCCGGCAGCATGGTCATGTACGCGTGAACGGCGCGCTGATAGAACAACTCGTCGCGCAGCGATTCGGCTTCAGTCTGCGACAGCCAGTTGCCGTTGTTGATCTGCCTGACCAGCGGAGGTGCGTCGGCAGCGACAGCGGCGCCGGTCGCCAGCGTGCCGAGCGCAGCGAGCGTCATGGCGGTCATGGTCATCTGGAATCGGAAGGCCATTTGTGTCTCTCCTGAATAGTCGGCGGATCAATCGATCTTCTTCACGACGGTACTTGCAGCAGTTGCTTTCATTGCAGCGATCTCCATCTGAGCAGCCGAAGACTCGCAGCTTCAGTACAAGTCGCAACGTAAATCCGGCAACAATGCTGATAGGGTTCTGCGACCCACGAGTCCCTGAGGCAGCTATGCTCCGATTGAGCTATCCGGAGTTCGATGGCTTTGCGGATGCATTGCAAGGCGTACAGGGTCGCTACGTACTGCGGGCAAGACAGCAGTTTGACTGGCGTCTGCGCATCCTCGACCTGAAGGGTGTGATCCTGATGGCGGGCCGCGATGGAGCCGCCAATATCTACAGCGGCGCGTCTGCGCCAGGCTGCTTCTGCGTATTCATCCCGCTTCGTGCTCACTCGGCCATCATCGTGAATGGGCAACGATTCGATGGCGAAACGATCGGATGGCTGGCGCCGGGAAAGATGTTTCACATCGGTGCCGACCAGCCGACGAACTGGCTGTCAGTAACGGTTCCGGCGGCCCTCGTGGATTCCTGGCTGACAGCGAACGAGCACGAATGCAAAGCGCGAACCCTCGCCAGCAACTTCAACCGGATCTCCAATACGCCGGTACTCTCCTTGATCCGGCTGGCTCACCGACTGTTCACCGTTGGCGCATGTACGCCCGGCAATCTGGATAGTGAGACTGCGGGCGAGATGGCAAGGCGCGATGTCGTTGACGCGACGCTTCGTACCATTGTCCCCATCGATCGCCCCAAATCAGCGGGACGGTCGGCGGGACGACCTGCGATCGATCGCGCCGGGATCCTGTCCCATGTCCTTGGCATGATCGAGGCGGCAGGCGACGCGGCCATTTATACCGACGACTTGTGTCGCACGATCAGGATCTCCGAGCGCACGCTGCGCAACGTCTTTCATGAGACTTTCGGAATGTCGCCGCACAGGTACCTCACACTGGTACGCCTGAATCGGGCACGCATGGCCATTCGTTCTGCGCAGCCCGGAGAAACGCTGGGCAGGATCTGCACGGATCTCGGCTTCTGGGATTTCGGCCAGTTTGCCCGGCAATACCGGCAAGTATTCGGCCTGCTGCCCTCGCAGGCGCTGGCGGCGCGGCGGGAAATCGTGCCGGCACACTAGCGATCGCGCACGGTGCGGCAGCGATGCATGCGTGTCGTTCCCGGATACTCACCGAACAGTCTGTAATAGTCCTTTGCCATACGACCGGCGTCGCTGAGCCCGAACCGTGCGGCGATCCTGGACACGGTATCCCCTTCATCATCGGAAGCGCGCAGTGCCGTGCGGATGTTGTGCAGCTTGTGCGCTCGAAGAAACTTCTTTGGGCTGGTACCGAACTGCTCGCGAAAGATCGTCCGCAATGTCCGTTCGCTCACGCCGGCAGCCGAACACAGGTCGGAGAGATGAAATGATGCGGCAGGACGGCCTTCGATCAGGGCCACGACGCGGCTGACGACGGCGCTTCGCGAAAACGGATCGCGTCCCGATCGCTGGCTGCGCAGTCGGGCAATGTGCGAAGCGTTGGGAAGAGACCGCTTGCTCACGATGTCGATGCCAACGCCCAATGGGCGGGGACGGACGAGCCTCGCGCCGAACGCGGATCATGGATATGCAAATCTGGCAACAAATGGCGCCCGCTGCATCCATCAGCACAGCGGGGCGTAGCGTCTATCTGGGATACAGCAGCGTGAACACGAATCGCAGACCCCAGTCCGGTCCGCCGTCCGCCGCTTCCACGTAGTACCGCGCACCGCCGCCGATGCTGACGAGCTGATTGCCGAACTTCGTGACCTTGGTGTACATGAGGTTCACCGGCACGGTCCATTGCCCGCGGTCCCAGTCGTAGCTCGATTCGAGATTGATCGTCGCGGTGCGTCCCTGCCCCAGGCCCTTGCTCAGGAACGGCTGCAGGAACGTCGAGTTCACGTCGGCGCGATCGTCGTCGCCGGCGACGGACCAGATGTGATTCACCAGCGCGCCGTACGTCCAGCCGGTTTGGGTCTGCTTCAGCGCGACGGCCGTCGGCCCCAGACCCCACTTCTCCGTGCCCAGCAGATCGTCGGTTGCCGTGGGCAGCAGGAAGGCCGGGCCGACGCCCCAGATCCAGCCGCTCGCCGTGGGCTTCTTCGGCGAGAAGAACAGGCTCTGGGTGATGTCGCCGATGCCTGACTGACTCCCGGCATTGACGACATCGTGCTGATCCACGATCGGCAGGATGGTGCGCGAGATCAGGTTCCAGTCGTCGTTGAGACTGATGGGAATCACGGGCTGCACGTTGAGCAGCCATTTCTCGCCGTCGTTGGCGTAGCCGGTGTCGTAGTTCAGTTGAAGCGGAACGCTGATCAGCGCAGCCACCGGATTGGAGAGCTGCTTCGCCAGTGCGTCGGCGTCCTGTTCCTGCGCACAGGCGATGTGTGGAAGCCACACACCGCAGGCGAGCGTGCCGGCGATGGCGAATGACTTGCGCAACGGGTTGTTCATAGGCTCGATCGATCCTCCCCTTTGACGAAGCGACAACTTCTTGCCGATTGTTCGATGCGCGAGCGTACTTGCCCGCCTCTGACAGTCGCATAGGTAGAACCCGCGTCGCAGCATGAATCCGCGCCGCTAGCATCGTGCGTCTCATTCATCCCGGTAACGCGATATGTCCCTGTGGGCCGCTCTTCTCATTGCAGGATTGTTTGGCTCGGTCGCCGCCAGCCTGCGGTTCGGCTGGCTGGTCGGACGCCGCCGCATGTCCGACGAAGGTCGCGATGCCAACGAGGGTCTGGGCACGGTCGATGGCGCGATCTTCGGATTGATGGGGCTGCTGGTGGCATTCACCTTCACCGGGGCGGCCACGCGCTTCGAGCACCGGCGCGACCTGATCATCGAGGAGGTCAATGCCATCGGCACCGCGTGGCTGCGACTGGATCTGCTGCCGCAAGCCGAGCGCGACGCCTCGCGCGAACTCATGCGGACTTACCTGGACCAGCGAATCGAGTCCTATCGACGCGTCACCGATACCGCAGCGACCGCTGCAGCAATACAGCGGACCCAGAAGCTGCAATCCGATCTCTGGGCGCAACTGCAGAGCGCGATCCGCGCCGCGCCGGCAGTCCCGATTGCGCAGACCGTGATGCCCTCCTTCAACGACATGTTCGACATCGCGTCGACCCGCATTCTCGCGACCGAGCAGCACCCGCCCATGGCGATCTATGCGCTGCTGATGATCCTGGTACTGGTCAGTGCATTTCTCGCCGGCTTCGGCCAGGCGAAGGCGGCGCGGCAGAGCATGCTGCATCTCCTCGGCTTTGCCGCCACCACGACCGTCGCGTTGTACCTGATCCTCGATCTGGAATATCCGCGACTCGGACTGATACGCGTCGACGCCTTCGATCAGGCGATGGTGGATCTGCGCGAGGGCATGCGGTGACTCGATCTGGCCTCTTGCTGTGGGGCCGGCTTGAGCCGGCCAGAAAACAGTCAGGCTAAAGCCTGACCCACAGAAAGCAGCTAGCATCGAGGCCCCTTCACTTCGCCGTGTCTTCATGAACAAGTACAACAAGAATCGCTGCCTTCTCATCGGCGGCTGGTTCGCTCTC
This sequence comes from Povalibacter sp., assembly GCF_036735925.1. Classification (NCBI taxonomy): domain Bacteria; kingdom Pseudomonadati; phylum Pseudomonadota; class Gammaproteobacteria; order Steroidobacterales; family Steroidobacteraceae; genus Povalibacter; species Povalibacter sp. The sequence goes on along the minus strand of NZ_DAINNK010000003.1, from coordinate 144,528 downwards.
GCAGCAGCCATCATGTCGCTGCCGGCCCGCGCCGATGACAAGAGCGACGAGTATCGCGTCACCGTCTTCCCCTCCTACGCCCTGACCGAAGACAAGAAGTGGATCGGTATCGGCTACCTCGGCTACGTCACGAACGACGACGAGCAGTACGACATCACGTACCTCGGCCTCGGCACGATCTGGCGCTTCCGCGAGCGAGCCGAACTGTGGGGCGTCGTGCTGAATGTCCGAACCGACAATGAGGAATCGACCGACATCAACGAATACCGTCCGCTGGTCGGCCTGAAGAACTACTTCACCCGCTCGGGCCGGCTCACGTTCTACAACCTCGCGCGCATGGAGTACCGCATCCAGGATCGCGACGTGGGCGAGGACACGGAGTTCTTCCGTTTCCGCGATCGGCTCGGAACCGAGTTCGCCCTGACGCAGAAGGCGAACGAAGCCGGCGCGTGGTATGGCCTTGCGGACGCAGAAGCGTTCTATCGCTTCGATCGTGACATGTCCGATCTCGCGCGACTGCGGATCGGACTCGGCTATGTGTTCGGCGAACTGGTGCGTGCCGAGCTGATCTATCACATGCAGTTCACGCGCGCTGCAGGCGAGAGCTTCGACTGGACCGACAACATCTGGCGCCTGAATTTCAAGGTCGCGCGACAGCATGGATTGCTGTCGCGGCTGGCGCACGGCGACGACTTCGAGTGAGATGGGTCGGCAAACAGTTACCTACCGCCCATCGCACTCTTTATCTGCGCCTCCACCTTTGTGAGATTGAAAGATCCCGGGGTCTGGCTTGGCGGATAGTCCTTCATCGTGACCAGGAACTTCGCAGCGAGCTGCTGCATGGGCGCGAGCACATACACGCGGTCGAGGAACCAGTCGTTGTAGGTGTTGGCGTTGTGCTGCGCCTTCTCGAACGGATCGCGGCGCAGGTTGAACAGCAGCGGCACCCGCAGTTCGATGAACGGCTCGCGCCAGACACCGAAAGCTTCGCCGCGGTTTTCCAGGAACACGGCCTTCCATGCGTCGTAGCGCATGGCCACGATCTGGCCGTCATCGTTCACATAGATGAACTCGCGCCGCGGCGACTCCGCTGCCTTGCCGGTGAGGTAGTCCAGCTGGTTATAGCCGTCGATGTAGTTCCGATACTTGCGTCCGTTCAGAGAGACGCCCTTGGCGATCTTGTCCTTGATGCCGGCATCGCCGCCGATCGCTGCAAAGGTGGGCAGCCAGTCTTCGTGCGCCACGATGCCCGTCAGGCGCTTGCCTGCCGGAATATGGCCGGGCCAGCGCACGAACGCCGGTACGCGGTAGGCACCTTCCCAGTTGGAATTCTTTTCGCTCCGGAACGGTGTCGTACCTGCATCCGGCCAGGTGTTGTAGTGCGGTCCGTTGTCGGTGGAATACAGCACGATCGTGTTGTTGGCGATGCCCAGGTCATCGAGCAGCTTGAGCAGTTCGCCCACCTGGCCGTCATGCTCGATCATGCCATCGGTGTACTCGTCGTTGCCCTTGTGACGGTGCTCCGCCTTGACGTGCGTGCGGAAATGCATGCGCGTGCCGTTCCACCACGTGAAGAAGGGCTTGCCGCTCTTCACCTGGCGCGTGATGAAATCCTTGGCGGCCGCGATGGTTTCCTCGTCGACCGTCTCCATGCGCTTCCTGGTCAGCGGGCCCGTGTCCTCGATGCGACCGTCGGCATAGGAGTGAATCACGCCGCGCGGCCCGAAGACCTCACGGAATTTCTTGCCGTTGGCCATGATCATGTCCGCCGGATAGTCCTCATTCTCCGGCTCTTCCTCGGCATTGAGGTGGTAGAGGTTGCCGAGGAACTCGTCGAAGCCATTCGCCGTCGGCAGGTGTTCGTCGCGATCGCCCTGGTGATTCTTGCCAAACTGCCCCGTCGCGTAGCCCTGGCTCTTGAGCACGGTCGCCATGGTCACGTCCGTCTTCTGCCAGCCCTCGGCCGCGCCGGGCAGACCCACCTTGGTCATGCCGGTTCGTACCGGGACGTTGCCGCCGATGAAAGCTGCGCGCCCGGCGGTGCAACTCTGCTGTCCATAGTAGTCGGTAAACGAAACGCCTTCCTTCGCGATGCGGTCGATGTTGGGTGTCTCGTAGCCCATCATGCCGCCGTTCGTATGACTGATGTTCCAGGTGCCGATGTCGTCACCCCAGATCACGAGGATGTTGGGCTTCGAACCGGACTGAGCCCACACGGGTAAGGACCACAGGGCCAACGCTGCAACGGTCAGGAAGGATCTAATCGCTCGCATTGAATTGCTCCTGCAGCTTGATGAGTCGCGTCTTCTTTTTTTGCAAGGCGTCAAAGCGCCAGCCAGCGCAATTGTCATTGCACGACACTGGAGATTCAGTACGTAGAAGGGGCACCGTGCTGCGCGAAGATCTTCCTCACACGACTGCGAAAACCGACACCTGCCCAACCTACGTACTGTGCCGGACCAGCGGGCTACGCAGAATGCTGCTGCTGCGTTCACGCGGTAAGTAGTTCGCGCAGGACACGCCGCGCACCCGCAGCTCGTGGAGTAGTGTCTCGCTCCGAGCGTGACTGGCCGGGTCGCAACGAGGTGATCAGTGCAGGCTCAATCGCGTCCAGCCCGCGCCCGGGAAATGCTGCGACCGCAGTCGCATGCACTCGCGCTGGAGCCGCGCATCCTCTTCGATGCCGCCGCCGCCGTGGCGGCGGATCAGCAGCACGATGCAACCCATGGGTCGGACGGCAGCGATCACGCGGTACCCGCGCCGACGACGCCCGCGCCCGAACCGGCGCCGCCGCAACATCTGCTCGTCGTCGATTCGCAGCTTCCCGGTCGTGAGCGTCTCTTCTCCGATCTCGATGCACAGACGCATCTGTTGATCGTGAGGCCGGGCGAGGATGCGCTCGCGGCCATCACCGGCGCCCTCGCCTCGCTCGGCCAGGTTGATTCGATCCAGATTTTCTCGCATGGCAGCGCCGGGCAGTTTTCGCTCGGGAATGCGACGTTCACGAGCGACAGCATTCGCGACATGGGGGCTTCGCTAGAAGCCTGGTGCGGCAATCTGTCGGACGACGCCGACATCCAGCTCTACGGCTGCAATGTCGGCAGCGGCGTCGAAGGTCGTGCACTGGTTGCCGAACTTGCCCGGTGGACCGGTGCCGATGTCGGCGCATCCGATGACAACACCGGCAGCACTTCGCACGGCGGCGACTGGATACTGGAAGTCACCAGCGGTGAGGTCGACAAGGCCCTGGCGCTCGACAGCAGCGTCCTCGCATCGTTCGACGGACTGCTGGCCGCCAACACCAGCCTGTCCGGCGCCGGTGCCGACGTCGATCTCGGCAGCAACTTCACGTTCACCGTGAACTTCCGCAACGATGCCGATCCCGTCGCCTTCGGGCCGTTCGTCGACCTGTTCCTGCCGGCGACCGGTCGCGATGGCGACGACGGCGTCACGTTCGTCTCTGCGAGCTATCTCGGTCAGACGGTCAAATCGTACGTGATGACGTTCGACGCCAACGGCAATGCCACGCATCCGCTCGCCGTCGACAACGCCGGCAATCCTCTGGTCATTCGCGCTGCCGACTACGGCCTGCAGGCCGGTGACCAGTTCGTCGTGCTGCAGCTGCCGTTCGCGAGCGTATCGAAGGATCAGCCGACGATCGCGGTGCAGGTCACGGCGCATCTGAGCGATCTCGCCGACACGACCTACTCCGACTCCGCGCCGAATCTGACGCTGCTGGCGCGCGGCGGTTTCCAGTTCGGCAACGATGCACTGAACAATCCGGCGACGGACCCGAGCCAGGTGGAAGCGGCGACGCATGCCTTCGTCGTGCGACCGACGGTGCTGCAGATCGGCCAGTCGGTCGACGTGACCGAAGGCGAAACGGCGACGGGCCCGAACTATCCGCATCGCGAAACGACGACGGTGAGCACGGCCCCGGGCCAGAGCCTGCAGAACGTCACGATCACGCAGCCGCTGCCGCTGAACATCCAGGTCACGGCGATCACGCCTGGCGCCGCCGGCACGATCACGCAGATCACGCTGTTCGATGGCACCGAGGTCACCGATCCGGCGCTCATCGCGCTGCACATCGCCAGCGACGGCTTCCTCGCCTCGTACACGGTCGAGTACGCCAGCGTGACCGGTTCGGTGTCGTCGACCGTGGATTTCTACGTGCCGCAGTCGGACGCCAACGGCAACGCGGTGATTTCCGCCGCGACCGGTGCGGACGCCACGGTGACGTTCCCGGGCGCGCAGGCCTCGGCGATCTTCACGCCCGCCGATCCGCGCGATGTGCCGGAGGATGTTTCGGTCATCCAGCTCACCGGTCAGCCGGTCAGCTTCACTGCCAGTTCCATCACGCTGCACAAGGAAGTGACCGACGTGATCGACCTGGGCGCGAGCGGCATCGATCCGGGCGACGTGCTGAGCTACGCGGTGAACCTGGAGGTCTCGGATTATTTTGCTTTCGGCTGGACGCGCACCAACCAGGGACAGTTCGTCATCGTCGACGAATTGAGCGATGGGCATACGCTGGTGCCGGGCTCGGCGACGTTCAGTGTCACGCTGAATGGCGAAACCTACAGCGTGCCGCTGGTCGCGACGATGGTCACTCATCCCGACGGCACCACGAGCCTCACCGTCGATATCGCGCAGTCGCTGCGCGACGCCGGTCTGCTCGCGGCATTGCCCGGCGATCTGGCGTTCGATCCGGATCGCAGCAGCGCCACGCGGGCCGTCATTTCCTACAGCGCCATCGTCGATCAGAACTACGACACCGGCTACGACGATCCCGACATCAACGAAGGCGACCCCATCAGCAACCACGCGACGCTGACGGCGAGCGTGGTCGACGATGCGGACAATCTGACCGGCTTCGTCGTCTCGGACGATTCATCGACGAGCACCGTGGTGAAGGCCGGCAGCGTCGACATCGAGATCCTCAGCGTCAATGGCGGCACGCCGCCCGCCAACGGCGAACTGCGGCCCGGCGACCTGGTCGTCTTCCGCATGTCGTACACGCTGACGACCGGCGACTTCGACCAGTTCTCGCTGACGTCGAACCTGCCGCTGCCGCTGTTCGACGTCTCGGGCATCGCCTGGACCCAGGGTTCGGGCGAACGGCAATGGGATTTCGACAGTTCGGATACCAGCCCGCACGACGTGGTGAACGTCACCAGCGCCGCGGGCAATGCCGTCGTGTTCGATTTCGGCAGCGAATCCCATCTGGCGCCGGCGCGCATCGCCGTCGTCTTCACGCTGCGCGTCGGCGATCAGCCGTTTGCGGACCAGCGATCCATCACGGCACAGGCGCAGTCGCGCCAGCTCACCACGATCGACCAGCAGCCGTTCTTCTCGCTCGACGCCGTTGCCATCCAGTCCATCGCCGAGCCGATGCTGCTGATGGCGCATGGCGTGGTTGCAGCCAGCAACGGCACCGTCACCGGCACGACGGGAAGCTGGAATGCGCCGGGCACCACGGGCCGCCAGTTCAGCGGCAACGTCACGGAACTCTCCGCCATCGAGGGATCCGTGACCGGCATCGACGGCGGCGACCGGCTGCGACTGGCCACCGCCATCGAAAACACCGGCGGCGGTGCGGCCTTCGACGTCGCAACCACGGTCACGTTGCCGCCGGGACTCGCCTTCGTCGGCGGCTCGCTCGGCAGCGCCAATGTGCTCATCTATCGCGGCGACGGCACCGCGCTGGTCGCCGGCACGGATTACAGCATCAGCGGCAATGCCATCACGTTCAGCGATGCCGGCAATGCCGGCTCGTTGCTGCCGGGCCGCCCCGGAACCACCGCAGATGCGAACGGCACCAACCTCGTCGTCATCACCTACGACGTGATCGTCGACAACGGCATCCTTGCCGCCCGCACGCTGCAGAGCACGGCGGCGCTGACCCATTACGCCAGCACCGAGGGCGGCACCGACTTTGCGCCCGTCGATCTCACCGACACCGCCGACCAGCAGATCGCGAGCCCCGAAGTACGCAAGGAATTCGCCGGCGGCAGTCTCGACGATGCCGACTCCAGCGCAGCGCACACGCGCGGCGACCAGCTCGTCATCGGCGAACGCATGCTCTACGACGTGATCGTGCGATTGCCGGAAGGATCGACGCAGACACTGCGCCTGCAGGATCTGGTGCCGGACGGCATGCAGCTCGACACGTCGTTCGGCGGCACGGGTTATCAGCTCATCACCTCGAGAGCCGGCAGCACGGCGCTGGTTGCAGACTTCAATGGCTCGGTGTCCGCGAGCCGCACGGCGGGCACCGGCGAGACCGTCGGCGGCGACGTGGCCTTCACCTTCAGCGCGAGTTCCGCCAGCGCGGACAACGACGTCGACAACAATGCCTTCGTGATCCGACTGCAGCTCATCGCGGTCAACGTCGCGGCGAGCCAGAGCGGCACGCTGTGGCAGAACGAGGCCGAGATCATCTTCAGCGATCCGGATGGCGATGTGGCCAACGGCAGCACGCCGCAAGATCGCACGCTGGAACTCACCGGCGGCGGACCGACCATCAACATCGTCGAGCCCACCGTGACGGTGGCACAGAGCATCACCCAGGCCGACGGCAGCGACATCACCATCGGCGTCGATGCAGGCGACGTGATCAACATCGTCATCACGCTGCGCAACACCTCCGGCATCGATGCCTTCGATCTCAGTTTCAGCGACGTGCTGCCGGCGCAGCTCGGCAGCCTGCAGTTCCTGAGCAACAACCCCGGCTTCGAACTGGTCGGCAATGAACTGCGCACCGTCGCCGGCGCGGATGTCGACCTGGCCAACGGCGGTTCCATCACGCTGAGCCTGTCGGGCACCGTACTCGCTCAGGCCGCGGGCCTGCCGAGCTTCGACAATGTCGCGACGGTGCAGTGGACCAGCCTGAACGGTGCGGACACCGGCGAGCGCACCGGCGTCGAGGGCACGCTGAACAGCGGCGTGCTGAACGACTACCGCAGCGCCAACACGGCCAACATACGCGTCAGTCAGGCGGACCGGTTCTCGCGCATCGGCGGCCTGCCGGACACGGTCGGGCCTGCCAGCACGGCCGATCCGCGCGAGAACGTCACGGTCGGCGAAATCATCCGCTATCGCGTGGTCTCGCTGGTGCCGGAAGGCGTGGTCGACAGCGCGAATCTGCAGATCACGCTGGCGGACGGACTGGAGTTCATCAACGACGGCACGATCCGCATCGCCTTCGTCTCGAGCAATCCCATGACCACGACGCTCGGCGATCTGGCGACCGGCCAGCTCATCGTCACGGGCAACGAAGGCACGGAGATGACGGGCTACATCGCCAAGGATCTGTCGGGCCAGGTACCGGCCGCCGTGCTCAATCCCGCCTACATCCACGTCAACGGCAACGTCATCGTCTTCGACTACGGCACGCTCACCAACAGCGATCGCGATGCCGACTTCGAAGGCGTCGTCGTGGAGTTCAACGTGCGCGTCGTCAACGTGGCATCGAACGTCGCGGGCACGGCACTCTCCGCGCAGATCGTCGATCGTTCCGGCACCACGCAGATTGCGTCGCCGCAGACGCTGTACCAGGACATCGTCGAGCCGTCGTTCGGTCCGGTCGACAAGCGAGTGATCTGGTTCGATCCCAATCCGACGGGAACGACCGGTACGGCGCGAGTGTCGGTCTCATTCACGCAGAACTCGAACCTGTCCGCCTTCGATGCACATCTTGAAGACGACATGACCAGCGGCAGCAACTACTCGCTGGTGTCAGTCACGATCGGCAGCAACACCTACACCGCCGCCAACCTGCCGGCGGGCGTGACATTCAGCACCAGCGGACGGATCGTCGTCGATTTCGCCAGCGTCGCGCCCGGCATTGCGATCAGGGTCGTCTATGAAGTCACCGTCCCCAATGCCCTGCAGCTCGCGAGCCGCAACGCGACCCTGACCTGGAGCAGCCTGCCCGAGACGTTCACGACCTGGGGCGGTTCGGCCGTGGGCAGCGACGGTACCGCCGGCGGCGAACGCACCGGCGCCGGGACATCGCCCAACACATATATAAGAAGCGAAGGCGCCGGCCTGGGGATCATCACCGGCCGGCTCTGGGACGATTCCGGCTCGCCCACGGGATCGGCCATGCCCGATGGCCCCGGCCTCGCCGGCCAGACCGTCACACTGACCTGGGCCGGCGCCGACAACAACCTGGGCACCGCCGCCGACAACCTGGTGTTCACGGCCGTCACCACTGCCAGCGGCGACTATGGCTTCGGCGTGCTGCCGGCGGGCACTTACCGCATGGACGCGCCGACGGAGGTCACCTATCCGCAGCCGCTCGGCACCCTGCGCGTGCGCATCGATTCCGGTCCGCCCGCGACCTTCGGCATCGTGAATCTCGGCGTCAGCGAAGGCGGCAGCCAGCGCGGCAACTTCGGCTACGTGCAGCTGAACGACGCGCCGGTCAACACACTGCCGTCCGCGCAGTCGGGCCTGGAAGACGTGCCGCTCGCGCTGGCGCCCTTCGCCATCGCCGACGTCGACGCGGGCAGCGGCATGCTCGACGTCACCTTCGGCGTGCTGCATGGAACGCTGTCGCTCTCCAGCACGCCGGCCGGCGTCACGGTGACAGGTTCCGGCACATCGAGCCTGCGACTGTCGGGCACGCTCACCGCGCTCAATGAAGCACTGGCGAACGTCGTGTATCTCGGCAATGCTAATTTCAACGGCGTCGACACGCTGACGATGACGACGGGCGACCGCGGCAATTTCGGCGATGCCGATGGCGATGGCTTTCCTGCCGAGAATCCCGAAGACCAGCGTATCGATTCGGATGCTCTGACCATCACGCTGGCACCGGTCAACGATCCGCCAGATGCGGTCGACGACGTCAACATCGCCGTCGAGGCCGGCGGCGTCGCGAATGCCACGCCTGGCACGAATCCATCGAGCAGCCTGTTCCTCAACGATACCGACGTCGATATCGCCACCAACGACGACCGGCTGCACGTCGTCAGCGTCGATGGCCCGGTGAATCCGCTGCAGACGGTACCCGTCGACGGCTTCGTCGATGTCGCCGGCCAGTACGGCACGCTGCGCGTGACGTATGGCGGCGGCTACCAGTACTTCGTCGACAACACGCTCGCGGCAGTGCAGGCGTTGCGTACCTCGGGCCAGACGTTGACCGAACAGTTCACGTACGTCATGGCCGATCTCGCCAACGTGCAGGACACGGCGACGCTGACCCTCACACTGCAGGGCGCGAACGATGCACCGGTCGGCGTGGCCGATGCAGGAATCGCCGTGGAAGCCGGCGGTGTCGCGAACGGCACGGGCGGCAGCGATGCCACGGGCTTCGTGCTGACCAACGACCAGGACGTCGATTCGACGGTCAATGGCGAGGCGCTGCGTGTCACCGGCGTGCGCAACGTCGGCATCCTGCTGCCCGGTCCCGTTGTCGCCGTGACCGCGGGCACCACGAGCGCCAATGGCACGTCGATCGCCGGGCTGTACGGCACGCTCACCCTCGGCGCGGACGGCAGCTATCGCTACGTCGTCGACGACGCGAACGCCGACGTGCAGGCGATGGCGACGGGCGACACGCTCATCGACAACTTCAGCTACGAAGTCACGGATGTCGCCGGGCTGCACGATCTCGCCGCGCTGCAGATCACGATCCAGGGCACGCAGGACAATCCCGTCGCCAGCGACGACGTCGCGATTGCGCAGGCCGGCTCTGCGAGCAGCAACGAGAGCAATCCGACGTTCAACGTGATCACGCTGCCGAGCCGGCCGAATCCGCCGGGCAGCAATGGCGTGGATTCCGACGTCGATGCCGTCGACCAGCCGAACAGCGTGCTGCGCGTGAACGGCATCCGCACCGGCATCGAAGGCGCGGGCGGCACGCTCACCACGGTGGTCGACGGCGGGCCGGCGATCGTGCTGGCCGGCAGCTACGGCACGCTGACCATTCAGGCCGACGGCAGTGCGTCATATGACGTCGACAGCGACGACACCGACGTGCAGGCACTGCTCGCAGGCCAGACACTGCAGGATGCGTTCACCTACCAGCTCGCCGACACCGCCGGCCTGACCGATCTCGCGCAGATCACCATCACGATCTACGGCGTCAACGATGTGCCGATCGCCGGCCCCTCGAGCGCCATCGCGATCGAAGCCGGCGGCGTCGACAACGGCAGCGGCGGACAGGACGCCACCGGCGATGCACTCACGCGTACCACGGACCCCGACGGCGATCCGCTCGAAGTGGTTGCGATCCGCACCGGCGTCGCTTCGGGGACGGACGGCATCATCGGGCAACCGCTCGCGGGCACGTATGGTTCGCTGACCATCGCCGCGGACGGCAGCTACACCTATGCGGTGAACAATGCCGATCCGACCGTGCAGGCACTGCGCCGCAGCGGCGATCTGCTGTTCGACACGTTCACGTACACGATCGCCGATCCGGATGGCCAGAGTTCGCAGGCGCAGATCATCATCGTCATCCGCGGCAACGACGACACTCCCGTGGCCGTGGATGACGTGGCGGCCACCGTGGAGGCTGGCGGCGTCAACAACAATCGCCCGGGCACGCCGGCGACCGGCAATGTACTCACCGATCTGACCACGGGCGATACGGACGTCGACGGGCATGGTGAAACGCAGCGCGTGTCGTCGGTGCGCACCGGCAATGAGGCAGCGATCGGCGGTACGGCGGGAACGGTCGGCGTGGAACTGCGGGGTACGTACGGCTGGCTGACGATCGGCACCGACGGCCGCTACAGCTATCGGCTCGATGAAACCATGGCCGCGGTCGAAGCGCTGCGCATGTCGAGCGACACGCTGCAGGATCAGTTCAGCTACACCGTGGCCGATGCGCTCGGAGCCGAGGATCGCGCCACGCTGACCATCAACATCCGCGGCGCCAACGACACGCCCGTCGCCGTCGACGATGCGGCGACGGCGATCGAGGCCGGCGGCATCGGCAACGCGACCGCAGGCAGCAACGCCACGGGCAATGTGCTGGCCAACGACAGCGACGTCGATGGCTTCGGCGAGACGCTGACCGTCATCGGTGTCGAACACGGTGCGCAGGCCGCCCTCACCGGCGTCCCGCTGCAGGCCGCGTATGGCACGCTGACATTGAATGCGGACGGCACATTCACGTACGTCGTCGACAACGCCAATCCGCTGGTCGAGGCATTGCGCACCGCGTCCCAGGCGCTGACGGAAACCTTCCGCTACTCCGTCCGCGACGCCAGCGGCGCACTGCGCACCGCCACGCTGACGATCACCATCGAAGGCCGCGACGACAATCCGGTGGCCGTCAATGACTCCGCCATTGCGGTGGAGTCGGGCGGCACGGCCAACGCGACACCGGGCGTCGATCCTTCCGGCAACGTGCTCGGCAACGACACCGACGTCGATGCAGGCGATCGTCGCGCGGTGATCGGCATTCGCACGGGCGCCGAAACTACCGGCGCGGCGTTCGCAGGCTTCGTCGGCCAGCATGTGATCCAGGGACTGTACGGCGCGCTGACGGTGAATACCGACGGCACCTGGAGCTACCGGCTCGACAACACGCTGCCGGCGGTCGAAGCCCTGCGTCAGGGCGAAGTGCTGCAGGAAGTCTTCACCTACGGCATCCGCGATCTGGCAGGCGCAACCGATGCGGCCGAACTGCGGATCCAGATCCAGGGCGCGTGGGATGCGCCGATCGCCGTCGACGACATCAACAGCATCGCCGCGAACAGTCTCACGCCGGTGTCGGGCAACGTCTTCGCCAACGACACCGACGTCGATCATGACGACACGCTGGTGATCGTGGCCGCGAACTTTGGCGACACGCCGTTGCGACCGGTCAGGCCCGGCACCAACAGCAACACCGGCGGCGTGCTCATCGGCCAGTACGGCACGCTGCAGGGCGGCGCCGATGGAAGCTATCGCTACTACGTGGATGTCGCGAATCCCGCGGTGCTGGCGCTGGGACCCTCGGACTTTCTGGTCGACGACTTCACCTACGCCGCAGCCGATCTCGGCCTGCTCACCGACCGCGCGCAACTGCGCATCACCATCCAGGGCCGCAACGAAGCGCCGCTGCCGACGGCCGACATCGCCACGGCGGCGGAAGCCGGCGGCATCGCCAACGCCAGCGGCGGTGTCGATCCCTCGGGCAACGTGCTGAGCAACGACAGCGATCCCGAAGGCGATCGGATCCCCGTCATCGGCATCAGTTCCGGCAACGCCGGCGCGGCGGGTGTCGTCGGCACGCCGCTGCAGGGTCGATACGGATCGCTGCTCATCGCCGCCGATGGCACGTGGCAGTACACGCTCGACAATGCACTGGCCGAAGTGCAGGCGCTGCGCCTGGCCGGCCAGACACTCCAGGAACGCTTCACGTACACGGTGGCCGACCAGTACGGCGATTTCTCGCTCAGCGAACTGCTGATCAACATCCAGGGCAGCAACGACACGCCCGTCGCGCTGGACGATGCGGCGACTGCCATCGAAGCGGGCGGTGTGGGCAATGCGACGCCGGGCGCCGACGCGGTCGGCAATGTCATGACCAACGACGCCGACGTCGACAGCGCCGCGAACGGCGAGACGTTGCAGGTGCTCGGCGTCGTCGATGCGAGCGGCACGACCGTGCCGGTGGGCCAGGCGCTTGCCGGCAGCTACGGCCAGCTCACGCTGCAGGCCGATGGCAGCTACCGTTACGTCGTCGACAACACCAACGCCGTTGTGCAGGCACTGCGCACGGCGGGCGAAACGATCAGCGAAACCTTCACGTATCGACTGGTCGATGCCGCCGGCGCCACCACCGATGCACATCTGCAGATCACGATCCAGGGAGCGAACGATGCGCCCGTCGCTGCGGATGACAGCAGCACCGCCATCGATCAGCTCCCCGCGCCGCACGCGACCGGCAACGTGCTGCCGAACGACAGCGATGTGGATGCAGGCGACGCATTGAGCGTCGTGGGCATCCGTGCCGGACGCGAGAATGGCAGCGGGGCGACCGGCATCGTCGGACAACCGCTCGCGGGTCAGTACGGCACGCTCGTCCTCCAGGCTGACGGCAGCTACGCCTACACCATCGACCTGACCAATCCCGACGTGCTCGCGGCCGCCGGCCTCGGCCAGGTGCTGCAGGACGTATTCACCTACACGCTCGGCGATCGCGAAGGTGCGGTGGATCTCGCCGAGATCGTGATCCACCTGGACATCTCCGCGCCCTACATTCCGGTGGACGACGACGGCCCGCACTCTCTGCGCAGCGACTGGCTGCGTGGCGGATCGATGCCGGAGCTGAACATCACGCCACGCGTGTTCGTCCACCCCGTCGTGCAACGCGCCGCGCTGTTCGACGAAGTCGCTGCATCGAGATCAGACGGCAGCGACATCCGCTGGACCTTCGACTTCGGCATCCGCAGCCGCTCGCTGCTCGCGCCACTCGACGAAATGCCGGGACAGCACGTGCGCGAGGCGGTCCGCGCCAGCCAGCTGCGCAGCGAGTACGACATGGCGTGGATTCTCGGCCGCCACAGCCGCAGCAATCTCAGTGCCGATGGCCTGTTGCCGGATCCTTCGGTGTTCGCCATCGGCCGCGAAGGGCTGCTCGGAGAACCGCCGCAGGCGGAGCGCACGAGCGAGGTTCGTGCGGCGCCCTCGTTCACTGCCCAGTTGCGAGCCGCCGCCGATAGATTCAGGGAGACGCGATAGATGGGAAAGACACGGCAACGCTGGCTGTCGGTGACGATCGCCGCGACGCTCACGTCCGCGGCCGGCTGCAGCACGATCATGCCGCCGCCCCCCGATCCGGACACGCTGCGCAAGACGCTGGCCGAAGACCAGGGTCGCATGTACGGCGCACAGGAACCCGTGACGGCACCGATCACGTTCTATGACGCCGTCGCGCGTGCGCTGAAATACAACCTCGACTATCGCCTGAAGCTGATGGAAAGCGCGCTGGCCCGCAACCTGCGCGACGTCTCGAACAACGAGATGCTGCCGCAGCTCGTCGCCTCCGCCGGTTATGGCGGACGCAGCAACGATTCCGGCGGCACGTCCATCGGCATCGAGGACCGCCAGGTGAGCCTGCGTCCTTCCACGTCGGAAGAGCGCTATCACCGCGTCGGTGCGCTCGGCTTCAGCTGGAGCGTGCTGGACTTCGGCGTCGCCTACTACCGCGCGCAGCAGAAATCCGACGAAGTGGCGATGGCCGAAGAGCGTCGCCGCAAGGTCGCACAGAACGTGCTGCAGGACGTGCGCAACGCCTACTGGCGCGCCATCGCCGCGCAGCAGCTGCAACCGCAGGTCGACCAACTGCTGGAGCGCACGCGCCGCGCACTGGCGTCGGCGCGCGAAGCGGAAACCCGGGGATTGCTGCCGCGCATGGAAATCCTGTCGTACCAGCGCGCCCTGCTCGACTCCATCTACCTGCTGTCGGTGCGGCGCCAGGACCTGGAATTCGCGCAGGCGGAACTCGCGGCGCTGATGTCGCTGCCGCCGGGTTCGCGGCTGTGGCTCGCCGACGCCGCGCAGCCCGGCCTGCCGCAGCTCAACGACGACGTCGCCAAGCTGGAACAGCTCTCGCTGGAGAACCGCCCCGAAGTGCGCGAGGACTGGTACCAGAAGCGCATCGACCTCAACGACATCCGCATCGCCAAGGCGCATCTGTGGCCGAACATCGGCGTCACCGCCGGCTACGACTACGACGACAACAAGTATCTGTACAACAGCGACTGGACTTCCACGGGCGTACAGGTTTCGCTGAACCTGTTCAACTTCCTGAAGTGGCCGGACGTCTACGCGGCGCAGGACACGCAGACGGCGCTCGCCGATACGCGTCGCGTCGCGCTGTCGATGGCGATCCTCACCCAGACGCGCGTCGGCGCGATCCGCTACCAGCTCGCGCGTCAGGAAGTCGAGTTCGCCGATGAGAGCCTGCGCGTCGACCGGAGCCTGCGCGACTATGCGCGCGCGGCGAAGACCACGTCGCTGGGTACGGAACTGGAGATGATTCGCGCCGAAGGTCGTTACCTGTTGTCGCGCTATGAACGTGAAGCGGCGTACTCCAGTGCGCAGGCCGCATGGGGACGGCTGTACAACTCCATCGGCCTCGACATCCTGCCCGACACGATCGCGAGTCATGACATCGCTACGATCGCGAAGGAGATCGAGGCGACCTTGACGCGGCAGGAGCAACAGGGGTTGCTCGCAGGGAGCGGCAATGTGGCGCGCTGAAGCTCAATTGCGCTTGCGTTCCTGCCCCTTCCCCCGCTTCAGGCAGCCCCCTCCCTGCCCTCCCCCGCAAGCGGAGGAGGGTAAGAACAGAAGCGTCGGAATCTGGTTGATGCTGCTCAGTACCGCGATGCTTTCCTGCGCGCACGCCGACTCCGTGCCGGCAGCCACCGCCGTCGCGAAAGACCCCGGCACGATCCGCGTCCTGCTGGTCGCGCTGCGCGAGACGACGCTGTCGAGCCAGATGAACGGCATGCTGGGCGACATCCGCGTCACGCTCGGCCAGCGCGTCGCGAAGGACGCCGTGCTGGCGCAGATGGACTGTCGCGAACTGAATGCGCGCGTCGACATTGCCGAAGCGGAACTCAAGACCGCGCGCCAGGCGCTGGATGCCAAGCGCAATCTGCAGAAGCTCGACGCGGCGGGCGATATCGAAGTCGCGATGGCCACGGCCGAAGTCGAAAAGGCCCAGGGCGCGCTGACGCTCGCGACGACGCAAAGCAGCTACTGCCGGATCGCTGCGCCCTTCGCGGCGCGCATCGCACGCATCAACGTCAAGCCTTATCAGGCCGTCGCCGCCGGCACGCCGCTGTTCGATCTGGTGAGCGACGGGCCGCTCAAGGTGCGGCTCAATGCGCCCTCCACGTTCCTCGGCAAACTGCAGCCCGGCGCCGCGCTCGACATCAGCATTCACGAAACCGGTCGCAGTTATCCGGCGAAGATCAGCGCCGTCAGTGCACGCATCGACGCGGTGGCGCAGACGGTGGAGCTGGAAGCGCGGCTCGACGGCGAGCATCCGGAGCTGATCGCCGGCATGAGCGGCATTGCACGGTTGAAGTGATGTCTGCCGAAAAAGTCACCCCGCTCGGCGAGCGCCTGCCGCATCCGCAACTGTTGCTGGCCATCGCGACACTGCGCGATCGGGCGCTGGCGGCGGGTACGCGGAATGCGCTGGCATTCTCGATCGCCAACGATCCTTACTCATTGCTGCACTATCGCCAGGCCGTCGTGCTTGCCGTACAGGGTGCGGGGTTCGAACTGCTGTGCATCTCGGGGCTCGCGCGACCCGCCGAGGACACGCCGTACCTGATCTGGCTGCGGCGCGCGAGCACATGGCTGGCATCGCAGTTGCCGGACGGCGAACCTCGCTGGCTGACTCGCGCTGCGTCCGATCTGCCACCCGACATCGCCGATGGCTGGCAGGAATGGTGGCCCGAGGGCGCGTGGTGCGTGCCGCTGCACGATCGCGCGAACCGGCGTCTGGGCCTCGCGCTCTTCCTGCTCGAAGAGGAGCCTCCATCGCATCTGCAGCGGCTGCTCGACGGTGTGCGCACCACCTGGGCGTATTGCTGGTCGGCACTCACGGGAAGTCATCGACGTCGTTGGCGACCGGGCCGACGCACGCTCTGGATCGCGGCGGCTGTCGCGCTTGCAGCGCTGTGCATGCCAGTGCGTCAGACCGTACTCGCGCCCGCGGAAATCGTCTCGCGCGAGGCACAGGTCATCAGTTCGCCGATCAATGGCGTCATCGAACGCATGCTGGTGCGGCCCAACCAGATCGTCGCGATCGACGCACCGCTGTTCGTGCTCGATGAGACGACGTTGCGCAGCCAGGTCGAGGTGCTGGAACGGCAGGTCGCCGTGGCGGAAGCCGAACTCATGGCGGCGAGCCAGCGTTCGTTCGACAGCCCGCAGGCGCAGAGCCAGCTCGCGCTGCTGGCGGCCACGGCTGAACAGCGGCGCGCGGAACTGGCGGGCGTGCAGGCGCAGTTGAAGCGTACGCAGGTGAACTCGCCGCGCGCCGGCGTCGCGGTGTTCAGCGATCCGGATGACTGGCTCGGCAAGCCCGTCACCACCGGCGAGCGCGTACTGCAGATTGCCGATCCGTCGCAGCCGGCGATGCTGATCCATCTCGCCGTGGCCGATGCCATCGCGCTCGAACCCGGCGCACAGGTGACGCTGTATCTCACGGCGTATCCGCTGACGGCAGTCCGCGGAGCAATCCTCGAAACCAGTTATCAGGCGAAGCCGGATGCGAATGGCGTCGTCGCGTATCGACTGCTTGCGAGCGTCGATGGCTTGCCGGCACAGGCGCGACTGGGATTGCACGGCACCGCCAAGCTCTACGGCGAACGCGTCACCCTCGCCTACTACCTGTTCCGTCGTCCGCTGGCCGCGCTGCGTGCCTGGACGGGCTGGTGATGATCGCGGAAGCCGACCAGCCGCTGCCGCCGCTGCGCGAGGACCTGCAGCTCATCGCCGCCGCGAACGGTCGCAACGGCGAACCGTCCTGGGTGATCCAGGACAGCGTGCTCAACCGCTTCTATCGCATCGGCTGGTTCGAATTCGAATGCCTGCTGCGCTGGACGCGCGCGACGGCGCGGCAGGTGTGCGAACAGATCGCGCAGCAGACCGCACTGAAGCCCGACGTCGAACAGATCCTCGGCTTCCGACGCTTCCTGCAGCAGCACCATCTGGTGCGTCCGGATGCCGCCGGCATCGAACGTCTGCAGCAGCAGCACGAGGGCAACCGCTGGCTGAACCTGCGCTGGTGGCTGCACCACTACCTGTTCTTCCGCATTCCGCTGTTGCGGCCGCAGCGCTGGCTGCAGCGGATCGCCGGTCGCCTCGACTGGCTGTTCACGCGCACGACCGCGTTCGTGGTGATCTGTCTGGGCCTGCTCGGCATTGCGCTGGTGCTGCATCAGTGGGACACGTTCACGCACGCGGTGGTCGAGTCCTTCTCCACTGCAGGCCTGCTGAGCTTCGCGGTCGCGCTCATCGTCGCCAAGACCCTTCACGAACTGGGTCATGCCCTCGTTGCGACGCGCATGGGACTCAAGGTCGCGCACATGGGCATCGCGTTCGTGGTGCTCTGGCCGATGCTCTACACCGATACGGGCGAGAGCTGGAAGCTGCGCAGTTCGCGCCAGCGTCTCGCCATCGCCTCCGCTGGCATCCTCAGCGAACTGGCGCTGGCTGGACTGGCGACGCTCGGCTGGGCCATCGCCGAGCCCGGCTTCACACGCAATGCACTGCTGTATCTCGCAACGACGAGCTGGGTGCTGTCGCTGGCGCTCAACGCGAGTCCGTTCATGCGCTTCGACGGCTACTTCATTCTCTCGGACCTGCTCGACTTCCCGAATCTGCACGAACGCTCCTTCGCCCTCGCCCGGGTGTGGTTGCGTCGGTACGTGCTCGGTCTCGACGAGCCGTGGCCGGAACCGTTTCCGCCATCGCAACGCCGCGCACTGATCGCGTTCGCCTTCCTGACCTGGCTGTACCGGCTGGCATTGTTCGTCGGCATCGCCATCGCGGTGTACCTGCTCTTCTTCAAGGCGCTGGGCATCGTGCTGTTCGCAGTCGAGATCGCCTGGTTCGTGGTTCTGCCGGTGTGGCGCGAACTGCGTCAGTGGTGGGAGCGTCGTGCGGCTGTGCGACCGCGACGTCGCTACCTGCTGTGGACCTGTCTCGGCCTCGTCGTGCTGCTGTTGGCGATTCCCTGGCGTTCGCAGGTTCACGGTCCGGGCGTGGCCCGCTCGCAGCAGCAGCTCCGCATCTTCGCGCCGTACGCCGCACGCATCGCCGCCATCCGTCCGATGGGAACCGTTGCCGCGGGCGACACGCTCGCGACGTTCGAAGAACCCGACATCACCGCCCGCATGCACGGCAGCGAAGCGAGCCAGCGCGGCTACGAAGCGCGACTCGCCGGCCTGATCGCCGATCGCGAAGGACTGGACGCGCAGGCTGGCATCCGCGAGCGGCTGCACATGCAGATGGAGGAAACGCGTGCGTCGCGCACGGAGCTGCAACGGCTCACGCTGCAGGCGCCGTTCGCCGGGCAATGGCGCGACGTCGATCATGAACTCGTCCGCGGCCAATGGATCGACACGCAGCAGCCCGTCGGCATGCTGATCGATCCTGATCGCTGGCTCGTCGATGCCTACGTCGAACCGGATGAAGTGCATCGCATCCACGTCGGCAGCGCGGCGCAGTTCTTTGTGGCGGGACGGCCCTCGCCCATCGCAGGTCATGTGCTGGCCGTCGCTTCGACGCGGGCGCGTCAGCTCTCGCATCCCATGCTCGCCGCCCGCAACGGCGGACCGATCCGCACGGCGCAGGACAGCGACATGCTCATGCCGAATCCGCCGCTCTTCCATGTGCTGGTGCAGCTCGAGCATCCGCCCGCCGGCGCGTACGAGATTCGCGGCGATCTGCACATCGAGGGCGATCGTCGCAGCCTGCTTGCGGACGGACTGCGGCACCTGCTGGCGGTATTCGTACGCGAAAGCGGCTTTTGACGAATCGGCGCTTTGACGTCATGACGTCATGTCACTATAGTCCCGCGCATGAGTGAAGCAGCAAAGCGCGCAACCATCTATTTCGAGCCGGAGTTGCATCGCGCCATCAGGCTCAAGGCGGCCGACACGCATCGATCGCTGTCCGACATCGTCAATGACGCGGTCAGAACGGCGTTGCGGGAGGATCAGGAAGATCTGGCCGCGTTCGAAGAGCGGGTCGCCGAACCGACCATCTCTTACGAGGCCTTGCTCAAGGATCTGAAGGCCAATGGCAAGCTATGAGCTGGTATTCAGGAAATCAGTAGCGAAAGATCTGCGGGCTTTTCCCAAAGCAGACGTCAAGCGGATCATGCAACGCATCCGCTCGTTGGCTGACGATCCTCGTCCGCCCGGGTCAGAGAAGCTGTCGGGACAGGATAGGTATCGCGTTCGCCAAGGCACGTATCGCATCGTGTATGAAATCGAGGATCACCGGCTGCTGGTCGTCGTAGTCAGAGTCGGACATCGGCGCGACGTCTATCGCTGATTTCCCCGTCGTCGCCGTCGGCATCCCTCCATCCGCACGGATGGCCGCGCACCTTGCCCCTTTCCCGGATACCGCGGGAACGGCGGGCC